>JAJPJU010000087.1 GCA_021324035.1 Spartobacteria bacterium
TCAAAAACGAATCGGTTTACCATTACTGGGTCGAACCGAAATTTCTTTTCAAATACTACGGATTTTCCTGGATCCATCCCTGGCCCGGTGACTGGCTTTACGTTCATTGGGCGATTCTTGGCGTTCTCGCGTTATTCGTTGCCTTTGGGTTTTTTTATCGGGTCAGCGCGGCGCTGATGTTCCTGAGTTACACGTATTTTTTCCTTCTCGATGAGGCGCGCTACGTCAATCACACCTACCTCATTTGCCTGTTTTGCCTGCTGCTCGCGATTGTTCCCGCTCACCGCTCATTTTCGATCGACGCCCGGATGCGGCCATCATTGCGTTCCGACACCGCGCCAGCGTGGACTTTGTGGCTGCTCCGGTTTCAAATCGCGGTGGTCTATATTTTTGCCGGATTAGTGAAACTTTCGCCCGACTGGCTTCGCGGCGAACCGATGCGATATCAACTCTCGCACGCGACGAATGCACCGATCATCGGACCCTTCCTTGGGACTGAATGGGCGGTTTACTTGGTCTGCTACGGTGGACTGATTTTCGATTTGTTCGTCGTTCCGGCGTTGTTGTGGAAGCCAACTCGGGTCGCCGCCTTTTGCGCGGTGGTTTTTTTTCACGTCACGAACGCGCTCTGGGCAGTAATCGGGATGTTTCCATGGCTGGCGATCGCTGCGACCGCATTATTTTTCCCGCCCGACTGGCCGCGCCGAATTCTCCAGAAGCTTGAATTCGTTCGGCGACGCAAAACACTTAAGGAATCGAAACCTGCGCCTCCATGGCAGCGCACGATCGTTATCACTGGGCTGACTATCTACGTTGCCATCCAGCTGTTTTTGCCGCTTCGTCATCTGCTTTATCGAGGCGGAGTTGAGTGGATGGGGGCCGAACATCGGTTCAGCTGGCGAATGTTTGTCTGGACCTATGCAACGATCGCGAATTTTTACGTCACCGATCCGAATACAGGAGAAACCACGCAAATTAATCTTTCGGATTACTTATCTCCGCGGCAGGCGCCGCAGATGGGTTACCTGCCCGACTTACCGCTGCAATTCGCGCATCATCTGGCGAACGTGCTTCCCGACGCCGGGCCCAAACCGCTCCAGGTCCAGGCCCGTATTTTTGTGGCGATCAACGGGCGGAAACCCACTCTATATATAGACCCGGCGGTGGATTTGGCGGCGGAGCCACGAACCTTGGGTCGACCCAAGTGGTTGTTGCGCAACGATGAGCCATTGCCGCCCAAGGATCAGCGCTACCGGATGGAGCTTTATTAATTGCCGGCCGAAATCGGCTGCAAAAAATGTTCGGACGCTCGTGGCATTGCGGCTGCTTCAACACGCCTCGCAAGCTTGGAGCTCAACAAACTGAAATTGAATTAACTCCTCAAGCTTCAGCGCGCGGCTGATTAAGTTCGGCCGCGCTTTTTTTTGCGAGCGTGAGGAACATGACGTTCCATCCATTTAGCAGAAGCGCTGCTGGTGAGACTTTTCCGTCCGACCCGATTAGCTCTGCTTCCAGCCGTTACCGTTGCCGTCGCGAGCGAGCGCGGGTGCAAGTTCCGGTGTAGGCTCGATCTCTTCTGTGCCTTCGAGTTCCGCATCCATCAGCGATTTCTCGTGATGTTCCTTGGCGATGAGCATGTAAAGCGAGGGCACAATGAAGAGGGTGAAGATTGTTCCGACGGTCATTCCGCCGACGAGCACGAGACCGATTGAATTTCGCGCGGCAGCGCCTGCGCCGGTAACGAGGGTGAGGGGAAAGTGACCGGCGACGGTTGCGACGCTCGTCATCATAATCGGACGAAGCCGAATACGCGCGGCCTGAGCGACGGCGTCCAACTTAGCCATGCCCTGGCGTTGTAATTCATTGGCGAACTGCACGATCAGGATTCCGTTTTTCGAGACCAATCCTACCAGCGTTACCAGTCCCACCTGCGAGTAAATGTTGAACGATGTCGTCCACCCATTAGTGAAGAATTTACCGAAGGGCATTTTCAGAAACATAAAGATGGCGGCGCCGAATAACGCGAGCGGCACCGAACCGAGCAGAATGATCAAAGGATCCCTGAAACTGTTGAACTGCGCAGCCAGGACCAGGAAAATCAGGACAACGGCGAGCATGAAAACCCCGAAGAAAGTATTTCCTTCGGTGCGCAGTTGCCGTGAACCGCCGGTGTAATCGGTGACGTAGCCCGGGGGCAAAACCTTGTGCGCTTCGTCCTCCAAAAACTTCAGGGTGGCATCGACCGAGGCCGCGGGAACTCCGCTGATGGTGACGGCATTGAGCTGTTGCATCCGATTGAGCGAGCGCGCGACCGTCTTATGGTCGATATGCGCGACGGTGCTCAATGGAATGAGCTGGTTGTTTGGACCAGTCACGTAAATGTCGTTCAGTTGCTCCGGGTTCAACCGGTCCACACGCTTGATCTGCGGGATCACTTTGTAACTCAGGCCTTCCATGTTGAACCAGTTGACGTAATTGCCGCCGATACTGGCCGCGAGATCGGCTCCGATCTGTTGCATGCTAAGGCCCATCGAAGAAATCTCGTCGTGATTGAGAACGATCTGCGCCTGCGGCTGGTCGATTTTTGTATCGATGTCGCCAAAGCGAAACACGTGCGCCTGCATCGCTTTTTGGAATATGTCCTTGGCGAAACTGAGGATTTGTTCGTGGCTTGCAGTTGAGGCGATAACAAAACTCACCGGGAAATTATCGGAGCCAGGAAGCGCCTCCGGCATCGTAGCGAAAATCTGGACACCAGGAATCGTCGCTAGTTTTCCTTGAAGTTGATTGTAGTAAACTTCAGTCGGCGTTTTGCGCTCGCCCCAGGGTTTCAGCACCAATCCGCCAAAGCCAAAGCTCGGCTGCGTGATCTGAAACGTGAAGCGGGTATCGGGAATATCCTTGAATATTTCTCCGGCCGCATCGGCATAACGAGCGGTATCGTCGATCGTTGCGTTCGCCGGGGCGGTGATAATTCCGATGATGAATCCCTGATCTTCTTTAGGGGCGAGTTCCTTGGTGGCCACTTTCGGAATCGCCATGAACATGAAAATCGCCAGGACTGAAATACCCGCCCAAAGAATGTAAACCGCTCGTCGAGCATTCAGCGTTCGATCCAAGTGTTTGCCGTAGGATTCACGAATTCTGTCGAATGTCCGGTCAACCCAGCCCTTGAAGCCGGTTTCAACATGGTGAGGCGGCAAAAGATTCGCCGCCATCATTGGGGAAAGGACCAGTGCGACCACGCCGGAAATGAAAACCGCGCCGGCAAGAGTGAGCGCGAATTCCCGGAAGAGCGCGCCGGTCAGTCCGCCCTGCATCGCGATCGGTGTGTAAACGGCCGCCAGCGTGATCGTCATCGCAATGATCGGACCAATCAGTTCGCGCGCGCCGACCAGTGCTGCGTTCATCCGCGACATGCCTTCGCTGATATGACGTTCGATGTTCTCGACGACAACAATGGCGTCATCGACGACCAATCCGACCGAAAGCACGATCGCGAGGAGAGTGAGAAGATTCAGGCTGAATCCGAACACCTGCATCAGGAAGAGCGCGCCAATCAGGGAAATCGGAATTGCGACGATCGGCACGACCACCGAGCGGATCGAGCCCAGGAACAAGAAGATGACGACCATCACGATCAGCAACGTGTCGATCAACGTTTTTACGACTTCGTGGATCGCATCGTTGATGTAGGCCGTCGCGTCGTAGGCCACTTCTGCCTGCATGCCGGTTGGCAATTCTTTCTTGATTTGTTCAACTTCGGCGCGCACCCGCTTGATCACGTCGATCGAGTTGGCGTTGGGCAGCACCCAAATGCCCATGAAAACAGCTTTCTGGCCGGTGAATCGCACCTCCGAATTGTAGTCTTCGGCGCCGAGCACGACGTCTGCGATGTCGCCGAGCCTAACCAGTGTATTTTTGTCCTGACGAACAACCAACTTCTTGAACTCGTCCGCCGTGTGCAGGTCGGTGTTTGCCGTCAGGCTAACCTGAAGCATTGAGCCTTTGGTGCTTCCAACGGCGGCGAGAAAATTATTTTTGGCGAGCGCGTCGCGGACCTGCGACGGACTGATGTTCAAAGCCGCCATCTTCTCCGGCTTCATCCAAATCCGCATGGCGAATGTGCGTCCGCCGAGAATATCTGCTCTCTGGACTCCGGCCACCGAAGTCAGCCGCGGTTGTACCAGACGGACGAGGTAGTCCGTGACTTCGTTAGGCTGAAGGATGTTCGAGGTAAAGCTGAGGTAGGCCGACGCGATCTGGGAGTCGGCCGGTTGAATCGCGATCACTGGAATTTGCGATTCAGGGGGAAGATTATTTCGAATCGCGTCCACCCGGGCGCTTATGTCCGACAGCGCCTTGTTGGCATCGTAATTGAGTTTCAGCCTGGCCGTGACCGTGGAGACACTTTGCTGGCTCTGCGATTGGATGTAATCAATGCCGTCCGCCGCGGCCATGGCCCGCTCGATCGGAGTGGTGATGAATCCACGCACCAGTTCGGCGTCAGCGCCAACGTAGACCGTGGTCACAGTGATAGCGGCGATGTCGCTCCGAGGATATTGCCGGACATTGAGCGTCTTCATTGCCTGCAGACCGGCAATGAGAATGACGAAGCTCACCACCATCGCGAGGACCGGTCGCTTAATAAAAAGGTCTGTGAAGCTTTTCATGTCGATCAGGTAACGAAAATCCGAAACTCGAAATCCGAAACTCGAAACAAATTCGAATGTTCGAAGTCCGAATTAGCGCGGTCGCCGAACGTCTCAGTCATTCGATCTTTAAAAATTGTTTCGGATTTCGACATTCGGATTTCGAATTTTCCTTTTATGAGTCAGCGGGTGTCGGGTTCAATTGTGGTTTCGGGGCAAGGTCGTTGCTAATCGTTACGTTCATACCGTTGCGCAGCTTGAATACTCCGGTGGCAACGACGACGTCGCCCGCTTTTAATCCTTCCGTAACCGCAATGAAATCGCCGCGAGCTTCACCGACCCGGACGAATGCCTGTCGCAAGGCCTGCGACTCCTTGCCGGTTTTGGGATCCTTTTTCTTCTCGATCACGAACACCGAATTGCCGTATGGCGCATAGGAAACCGCGCTGCCGGGAATCACCAGCGTCTTGCTTTTTTCCGGCAACATCACTTCGGCTTTCACAAACATTCCCGGTTTCAAGGCGTGGTCGTGATTTTCAAGGGTTGCCTGCACGGTGACGTTGCGAGTCACCGTGTCCACCATTGAGTTGATCGCGGTGAGTTTTCCTTTGAACTCACGGCCCGGGACCGCGTCCGTATGCACTCGAGTTTCGAAGCCCGCTGCGAGCTTCGACAGGTCCTGTTGAGGCAGGGCAAAATCGACATAGACCGGATCAAGCGCAGTCAACTGAACGATTGGCGTCCGCGCGTCAATCGATTGACCGACGTTAACCTGGCGAATGCCAAGTTGTCCGTCGAACGGCGCATGAACTTCCTTTTTCCGGATGAACGAACGCATGTTATCCACCGCGCCCTGTTTCTGGCCGAATGCAGACTCGGCCGCATCGAGTTCCTGTTTGGAAACGACTCTTCGCGCGGCCAAATCGCGGGTTCGCTGAAGATTATTGCGAGCCAGCTCCATATCGGCTTCCGCGGTATGGAGTTGAGCTTCCTCGGCCGACGTATCGAGCTTCACCAGGGTATCTCCTTGTTTAGCTTCGCCGCCATTTTGAAAATTGACCTGCGCGACCACGCCGCCGAGCTCGGTCGAAACGACCGCGCCCTGGACCGCTGAAACAGAACCGACGGACGAAAGCACCGGCGCCCAATCTTCTTCCGTAACCACCGCACTGGATACCGTAGTCGGCGGCATTGCGAACGGCGTGCTCATCATTTTACCGATTTGCATCGCTTTGATGCCGACAAGCAACACCACCACGAGAAGTAGAGCGCCGATCGCTTTGGCGATCGGTGAGCGAATGAATCTCATTTTCTTTTGGGCCACTGGTTTCAAAACATCATGCATAACTTGTTTCGATCTCCGATTTGAACAACAAGCGCCAAAGTCTTCGAGTTACGCCGAGTTGACGCGCGCGACGCTCGGCCGCGGTCGTTTCCGGCGGTTGGAGGATATCGAGCATCAACATTCCGCGTGCCACGGCGAAAATCAGCTCCGCCAGTTCTCGCGGGGTTTGTCCGTGCGGCGCGTTCTGTCCTTCGGGAGAACGCGCGATTAATTTGGTCACGCCATCCATCGCGGTGTCCAAGACGTCGCGCACCAGATCGGCGACTGCCGGATTTCGCGACGCTTCGGCATAGAGATCGACCACGAAGGCGGAAAGAACCTTTGGCGAATCTTCGCAGCAATGTGCGGTGAAAATAATTTCAAGTGCCTCGAGAAGGCTGGGGGCCTGACCTGCGCGTTCCAGAAGATCCGAGATCTCGTTTTTGTGCCGGTCGGCCATGGCCGCAATCACGGCTTCTTTATTTTGAAAGTAGCGATAAATCAGGCCGACACTGATCCCGGCCTCGGTGCTGATGTCGTGCATGCTCGCCTGATGAAATCCGTGCTTGGCGAAGCAGACGACGGCCGCCTCCAGGATCTGGGTCCGGCGGTCAAGCAAGGCAGGTTCTGCGAGCGTTTGAGACATTGAGGTGGGACAATGAATGAACGTTCATTCATTGTCAAATCGCCCCCTCAAATCACGAGGCAATCTGGACTTCCGCGTCCCGCTGAACCCGGATATCCGTGGTCGGCACCGGCTGCTCGGCGAACTGCCAGATCGAAACGATTACGCTGGCTGCCACCAGGCCGTAAATGACAGTTTCCAAAATGTTCCGGTTCTTGTCTTCCGACTGCACCAACAACTTGTAAGTGTAGCTGTTTTTCATGTTCTCCCTTTCTCCTTCAGAACGTCTCCGAGTGTCGCTTTTGTCTAACAACTGACTGAGCATTATCATTGGCGTTCAAAGATTGGATGCGACGATTCGATGATTCGGATTCGAAATAATTTTCTCCGCGAGTTCCCGTCCGACGGGCGCTACTTGGTTGGAGTGTCAGGCGGGCGTGATTCCGTTGCCTTGCTCGATTCGTTGATCGTGGCCGGCTACAAAAATCTCACGGTTTGCCATTTGAATCATCAGCTTCGCGCGCGATCCAGCGAGGCCGATGCGCGATTCGTCGAAAAACTTGCGGCGAGCCACCATCTCCCGATTGCTAATGGCACCGCAAACGTTCGAGCGCTCGCCCGGAAAAAGAAGTTGTCGATTGAAACTGCGGGGCGGGAGGCGCGCTACAAATTTTTTGCCGGTGTTGCCAAACGCACGCGCTGTCGCACGATTTTTCTCGGACATCATGCAGACGACGTGGTTGAAACTTTTCTGATCAATCTCTTTCGCGGTTCGGGAACCGCCGGTCTCGCCGGCATGCGCGAAGTCTCGCGACGCCGTGTAGATAACGTCGATCTCACAGTCGTTAGGCCGCTCGTCGCAACCTGGCGCAGCGAAATCGATCGCTACGTCCGATCGCGACATTTGAAATTCCGTGAAGACAAGTCCAATCGCGATCCGGCGCCTCTGCGAAATCGCATCCGGCTTCGGATCATTCCATATCTGGAAAAGTCGCTCGGTCGAAAGATTCGCCAAAGTCTCTGGCGCGCGGCCATGATTGCCGCCGAGGAGGAGGCCTGGATCGAGAAGCAGGTTCCAAATTCAATCGGGAGCGACCTTGCTGTCTCCAGCTTGCGCGATTTGCCGGCTGCCCTTCAACGTCGCCAGATTCTCAAATGGTTACGGTCGCGAGATATCGGAAATGTCGGGTTCGATGTGGTGGAGAATGTGCGCTCCCTGCTCGATTGCGATGCGCGTATCGCGAAAATCAATTTGCCGCAAAATCGACATTTAAGGCGACGGGCGAAAAAGATCTTTATCACAGACTAACTTCGGGCCTGGCGCGCGAAATGATCTGTGAATGGACACAACTCCTTATTGGATCGATTCCGCGACGATAAAATCTTTTCCGGCGGTGCGCGCGGACTTGGAAGTCGGGAATGATCGTAAAATCCGGGGGCAAGAAAGTCGCCGCCTATCGAGATGAGAATGGTGAAATTCACAAGGTATCGGCCATCTGCGCTCACATGGGGTGCATCGTGCACTGGAATTCGGCCGAGGAAACCTGGGATTGCCCGTGTCACGGTTCTCGATTCAAACCGACCGGCGAAGTGATCGCCGGGCCGGCCGAAGAGCCGCTTCCAAAAGCGTAGGTTGCCAATTTTTGTATGGGCCGCTGTTAGCGCCCCCAAGGAAGCGGCCTGCTTCCCATACAGGAATCTGTGTAATCTGTGTAATCTGTGGATAAACTGCCTTTACCAATGAGTTCTGAAGTTCGGGTTCGTTTTGCTCCATCGCCGACCGGGTATTTGCACATCGGCGGTGCGCGTACGGCGCTTTTCAACTGGCTTTTTGTCCATCATCACGGTGGCAAGCTGGTTCTTCGTATCGAGGACACCGACACCAAGCGCAACACCGAGGAAGCCGCCGCCGCGATTTATCAGGGACTCGAGTGGTTGGGAATAAATTGGGACGAAGGTCCGCACGTCGGCGGAAATTACGGGCCATATTTTCAAAGTCAGCGCACCGAAATCTACGAGCGCTACCTGAAGAAACTTCAGGACGCCGGCCACATTTTTGAAGATCAGGGAGCATTGCGTTTCCGCTCGCCGCGCGAACACGTGATCGTCGACGATCTGGTTTGCGGCAAAATCGATTTCGACCTCACCAATCCCGGTACGCACCCGGATATGACGGTGCGTCGGCCGGATGGGTCATGGATTTTCCATTTCGTGAACGTGATCGACGACATTGAGATGAAGATTTCGCACGTGATCCGTGGCGAAGATCATCTTTCGAACACGCCCAAGCACATCGAGCTTTACAAAGCGCTCGGCGCGACGCCGCCCAACTTCGCGCACATTCCGCTCATTTTGAATCGGGACGGTTCCAAGATGAGCAAGCGCGATGAAGGCGCATCAATCGCGACTTACATCGAACAGGGTTACGCGCCGGAAGCGGTCCGAAATTATCTTTGCCTCCTCGGCTGGTCCCCGAAGGACAATCGCGAGAAGATCGATATCGAGGAGGTCGTAAAACTTTTCGAACTGGAAAAAATCAATCGCCGCAACGCCGCGTTCGACCTCGACAAATGTTTTTGGCTCAACGGCCAGTACATCGCGCAGATGCCGCTCGATCGTTTCGTCGAATTGGCGCGACCGTTCCTGGAAAAAGCGAAAATCGATACCTCGAACGAAAACTACACTCGCGAGGTGCTCTCAATCGTGAAGGAAAAGATCAAACTCCTGAAGGAATTACCGGAATGGACGAGCTATTTCTTTACCGAGGAATACGAGTTCGATCCGGCGGCTGTTGAGAAGGTTTTCGGCAAGCCGGAAGCGACAAGTCGTCTGGAAGCCTTGCACCACGAATTCGGGAATGTCGCAAAGTGGGATTGGCAGACACTGGAAACAACGTTGAAGTCGCTGGCGCAAAAGCTCGGCTGCAAAACCGGTGACCTTGTTCATCCTGCGCGCGTTGCGACAAGTGGCCGCAGCGTTGGCCCGAGTTTGTATCACATGCTCGAGGTGATGGGCAAAGAACGCGTGTTGAAACGGTTCGAGCGCGCAATTGCGCAACTCGGCGCAAAATGAGTCCCCGCCGGACTGGCCGTAAACAGCCGCGTCAGAAAACAAAGGATATTTACACCCTGGCCGATTTGCAGAACTGGCGTGACATCGATCCGCCGATTCGTCTCGGCGTTCTTGGCGACCCAGTCGCCCATTCGCTTTCGCCCCAAATGCAGAATGCGGCCCTGAAATATGAAAAGATCGAGATGCAGTATGCCCGATTTCACATTTCGCCGGGCGAACTGTCCGAAGCGTTCAATCGTTTGCGCGATCTCGAGTTCGCTGGATTTAATCTGACTTTGCCGCACAAGATTGCCGCTCCGGAATTGGTCGATCGAGTCGATGACGACGCGAAACAAATCGGTGCGATTAACGTGGTGAAGATCGATCGAGGCAAGACCCAGGGCTTTAATACCGACGGCCGCGGATTTGCGCGCGCAATTCGCGAAGAATTCTCGGTCGATCTGCGTGATCTGCGGGTGATGATTCTGGGCGCCGGCGGCGCGTCACGCGCGATCGCACTGGAATGCGCGAAATCGCGATGCGAACGGCTCGTCATCGCCAATGGCACCGTCGCGAAAGGTAAGGAGCTTACCCAGAAGCTGCATACTTTTTTCGAAGGTCCGAAGGTCTTCGGCCCAGTGCCGCGTCTGCAGGCCATCCCATGGGAAGAATCAGCGTTCCAATTTCAGATTGCGAATATCGACCTCATTGTGAACGCGACCCCGGTCGGCCTGAATCGAGGCGACCCTTCTCCGCTTTCATCACGTCTTCTTGCGCCGCATTTGATGATTTATGACACGATTTATTCCGGGGCGAAAACACCATTGATTTCGGCAGCGGTCGAGGCCGGCGCACGCGCGGTAAATGGATTGTCGATGTTATTGCATCAAGGCGTGCTCGCATTTGAAATCTGGTTCGAACGCTCTGCGCCGATTGAAGCGATGCGGAAAGCATTACTGTAATGCTTTGACCTCAATCGCGATGGCGGCTCGGTGAGCCGCCGCTACCTGTTCTCCTGCGCCATTTCCTGACTGCGTTTTATGGCAGCTTCAACGGCCGCGATTAAACTTTCGCTCGTCTGCATTTTTTCCATGACCGCCAGACCGGCAGCGGTTGTGCCGCCGGGCGTAACGACCATTCGCACCAGTTCTTCCGCAGACATTTTGCTTTCCTGCATGAGCTCGGCGGCTCCGATGACAGTTTGGATGGCAAGCTCTGTCGAAACGTTTTCTGGAAAACCAAGTTTTACTCCGCTTTTCGCCAGCGCATCGATGATTGTGTAAACGAATGCAGGGCCGCTTCCGCTCAACGCAGTCACGATGTCGATCTGCGGTTCGTCGACTTCAACCACTACGCCGATCGCGCTAAAGATTTTCTTCGCGACATCGGCATCTTCATTAGTCGTTCGACTTCCGCGCGAGATTCCGGTCGCAGCGCGGCAGATCGCCGAAGGCGTGTTGGTCAATGCGCGCATAAACCGGGCGTTGGCTGCTTTCTCCATGCTCGCAATTCGAACCCCGCCCGCGAGCGAAATTACCAGTTTGTTTTCCAATCGAGGCGCGAGGTCGCGCAAAACTCCTAGGACCATTCCGGGCTTAACACCGATGAAGATTGCCTCTGCTTTCGCTGCGACCTCTGCGTTGTCCCCGGTTACATGAACAGCCGTGTCGCGATGTAACGTTGCGCGGGTTTGCTCGTTCGGTTCGCTGGCGATGATTTTATCCGGCGGGCAAAATTTGGCGCGGATCAGGCCGCGGATGACGGATCCGGCCAGTTTGCCGGCGCCGATAAAGCCAAGTTGATACATTTGAGAAGCATTCATTCTTCGCGATAGTATTTCATGGTAGCAGCCCCTGTAAATTTGGAACGCCAGACTGCGCCTGATTTGCGCCGTTCCAGCGCCGATCTCGCCAAAGAACTTCGTAAGCTGGCGACCGAGCGCAATGCGGTGATTTTGGCTCACAACTACCAGGTCCCCGAACTCCAGGACGTGGCCGATTTTGTCGGCGACTCGTTAGGCTTGAGTTATCAGGCGGCGAAAACCGGCGCGGACGTGATCTTGTTTTGCGGCGTTCATTTCATGGCCGAAACCGCCAAAATTATTAATCCGAGCAAGCGGGTGCTTCTCCCGGATTTGGAAGCGGGTTGTTCGTTGTCGGATTCGTGTCCGCCGGAAAAGCTGGCGGAGTTTTTGAAGCAACACGCCGACAAAAATTATTACGTCATCGCCTACATAAATTGCAGTGCGGGCGTAAAAGCGCAATCCGACATCATCTGCACCAGTGGAAACGCAGACAAGATGGTGAAATCGGCGCCGCCGGACCGGAATATTTTGTTTGTGCCGGATCAAAATCTCGGCGCCTGGGTGATGGAGCGCACCGGTCGCAAAATGGACTTGTGGCAGGGGAACTGTTACGTGCACGTTGAATTCACTGCGCGCAGCATCAGTCGCATTCGCGAGGAATATCCGAACGCGCCGGTAGTTGCGCACCCCGAATGCACTTACGCGGTGCGGATGCTGGCCGACGAAGTTTGTTCGACGGAAAAAATGGTCGCTTTCTGTAAGAATTCATCGGCCAAGGAAATTATCGTGGTGACCGAGGCCGGAATCTTACACCGGCTGAAGAAGGAGATTCCGGACAAAATGTTTATACCGGGCCCGACGGAGAATTGTTTCTGCGGCGAATGCCGTTACATGAAAAAGAACACCCTGGAAAAGGCCTACGATGCGCTGCTCAACATGGAGCCGGAAATCATGTTGTCCGAGGAAGTACGTGCTCGAGCGGAAGTTCCCATTCTCCGCATGCTCGAGTTGAGCAGGTAGCGGCGGCTCACCGAGCCGCCATGGCGACTGAGGTCAGTCGCCGCTACCTAAGTCGCCCCTAGCTTTAATCTTGTCACTGGTCACTCATCACTTATCACTTCTCTTCGATGGAACGACCTTCGATCTGGGCGATCGTCTTTGTTTTGCTGCTGGGCGTTCTATTTTTGCGCGAACCGCGGTTTCAGCGTTCCGAGGAAATTTTCCTCCGCTGGCTGCTGAGACATTCGCAACCGGCGACCAAGCAAGTGCCGCTGACGATTGTTGAAGTTGGAAAGGAAAATCCGCCGGCTCCGCTCGAAACCGCGTTGCTGTTACAGGGACTTCTCGAGTTCAAACCGACCGTAATTGCCATCGAGCCGGTTTTGCAATGGGGCGAACGGGCCAAGGACCAGGAACAGATTTTCATGGACCAGGCTATGCGCGTTCCGAAATTATTGTTGGGCGCAGAGCTTACCGCTTCGCCCGATCCGGATGCGCCTGTTCCCGAAGTCACCGGCTTCTCACATGTTACGGGTCATCGCGGCGATTTGCCGGAGTTTTCGGGAATCGAACACCAGCCGAGCGAAGACGTCCGCGTTCTTTCGAGCCTGGGTTTCATTAATTTCCCTCCCGAAGCCGCGGACGATCTTCATGTGCCGCTTCTCTTTCAGTACCGCGGAGAAGTCATTCCCGCGTTTGCGCTCCAGGCCGTGATGCTTTGGCTTCGCCTCACGCCGGATGAAGTGAAGGTCGACATCGGGACTTCAATTGACTTTCCGGATGGCACTAAAATTCCGGTGCGCGCCGACGGAACGCTTTTGATCACTCCTCAAATGACACAGCGCGCACGCCGCATCACAATCGACGAACTTTTGCTCGCGGCGCAGCAACATGAAAGCGGAGCCGCCAGCGGCATTCGGCTGGAAGATGTGCGGTCGCATCTCGTCCTTGCTCGAACCGAGACCAACGGGCCCGATCTGATTGGAGCCGCAATCGCCTCGATGCAGGCGAAAACTTTCGTTCGTAGGGTAAGCCGGATCTTCGATTGTGTGATTGTGGTTGTCATCGCCGTGCTGAGCGGCTGGCTCCGGAAATTTTCTCGCATCGATCTTGTTATCGGCGCGGTTGCGTTTTCTGCGGCGTATTGCCTGATCGCGCTCGGGATTATTTCCGCGTGGGCCATCTGGCTCCCGGCCTGGCTTCCGCTTGGCGCTGCCTGGATTTCGGTTATTGCCGCGATCGTCCTGCCGAAACCAAAAGATTCCGCCCGAACAGTGACGGTAGCCGCTTCGCCACCGGTGCCGTGATGGAATCCAGGGAATCAATTCAGAAACGGGTCGACCGACTGCATGCAGGCGGACTGGTCGACATGCATTTCGATTTGCCGCTCGACCTTTACGAAAAGCGAAATCACCCCGGCGCGCTGATTTCGCATTATTTGCCGGAGTTCGAAGCTGGAAATATTGGAGTCGTCGGCGCGGCGCTCTACGTCGAGGACCGTTACCTTCCGGAAATGGGCTTGCGCGTGGCGCTTGATCAGGTCGCGCGCCTTTACGCGGAAGTGGATGGCAGCGCCCGGTTCGCGATTTGCAAAACGAGCGCAGAAATCAAGCGTGCGCGAAACGAAAACAAGATCGCGCTCGTTATCACCATGGAAGGCGTCGAGCCGCTTGGCGATGATCTGAATCTTCTGCGTGTGTTTTACCAGCTCGGACTTCGGATGGTCGGGCTAACTCATGCCCGGCGAAATGCCGCGGGTGCCGGCGGAATTTTCGCGGCCAGCGGTTCGCCTCGCGATGGATTGACCGCTTTCGGACGCGACGTTGTTCAGGAATGCGAACGGTTCGGAATCATCATCGACCTCGCGCACATCAATCCGAAAGGATTCGAGGAGATTGTCAGTCTGACCACCAAACCATTGATCGTTTCGCACACGAACGCGCGGAAATTTTACGACATCGAACGAAACATCAGTGACGAACAGATCAAAATGATCGGCGCACGCGGTGGAGTAATCGGCGTGAATGCGATTCTGGTGAGTCCAAATTCTGACAACAGCACGATCGATCATTACATCGACCACATCGAACACGTGATTGGTTTGATAGGAATCGATGGTGTCGGAATCGGTTTCGATTTTTGCGAATATCTCTTCAATCAATTACCCGAGGACGTGATCAAAGAATTGGCGGCGAAATTAACAACGCCGCATTTTATTCCCGATCTGACGAATCATTCGCATGCCCGAAACCTGACCCGCAAACTCATCGAGCGGGGTTTCAGCGATGCCGACATCGAAAAGATCCTGCGCGGAAACTGGCTCCGCATTTTGGAGGAATTTTTGTAGGGCGTTTCTGTGAAACGCCGACGTCTGACACAGACATCCTACACGATTCCCAACGCCGGGAACTTTCGCCCGAGCACGGTCTGGCTCGGCGCTTTCAACCACTTATCGAGCACGGTCCCGTAAACGCTCCGGAAATCGGTGTTGAATTTCAAATCGCCGCGATCGAGGTCGGTCAGGCTCGGATACTTTCCGAACAATCCGGCTTTGACTGCACCGCCGAACACGAACATTGGCGCGGCCGCGCCGTGATCGGTCCCGCCGTTGGCGTTTTCCTGAACCCGTCGTCCGAATTCGCTGAAGGTCATCACCAATACGCGCTCGAAATTTCCCTGCTGCTTCAGGTCGGCGACGAACGCGTTGACCGCGTCGTTGAATTCGCCCATCAAGCGGTCATGGGTGTTGATTTGTCCCGCGTGGGTGTCGAATCCGCCCTGGCTCGCGTAATACACCCGAGTGGGCAGTCCGCCGGCGATCATTCGGGCAATGACGTTCAAACTCGCCGCGAGCTGTCCCTGCGGATACGGCACAGTCGATTTGTATTTGCGCGCAATTGCCAGGATTTTGTCGGAGCTCAATTGCGCATCGAGCGCGGTCCGTTGCAAAAAGTCCAGCGTGCTCAGATCGCTCTTGGTCTTTCCAGGAATTGCGCCGATTGATCCGCCGGCATTTGACGCCGCCGTGCCGCCGTCGTCGCCGCCACCGGTTTCGTTCAGTTGGCGAAAAAGAATTTCCTCGGCGCTCATTTGGCCGTTGCCCGGCTCTGATGGGCGAAACCGGAATTGTTCGGGACGCGAAAAGGTCACGCCGGTAGGATTTTTCGCGGCGAACGCCTGTGGCGTCTCTTCGCCAATGGCAACGCCGACGGTCGGATCGGCTCCGGAGCAACAATTGTCAAAGTAACGGCCGAGCCACCCTTCATTCAGTGTTCGATCCGCATCGGATGCCGTTTGCCAAATTTCGGTCGAGCGAAAGTGTGAACGATTCGGATTTGGATACCCAACGCCTTGGACGATCGCGACGTGACCTTCGTCGTACAGCGATTTCACTCCGGTAAGTTTCGGATTCAGGGCAATGTGATGATCGACTTTGAGAACTTGCTCGGAAGCGAGGCGGAGCCGCGGACGAGCGACGTGGTAGGCATCATCGGCGTAGGGGACCACCATGTTAAGTCCGTCGTTACCGCCGGCCATTTGCAAGACGACGAGAACAGTTCCGTCTTTGCCGGTAACAGCCTGCGTTGCGGCGTCAGCGGCCAGTGCGTCCAGGGCAAAGAACGTTTTCTCGAGAAATACCGGCAGGGTCCAGGTCGCGGCGGCTCCCAACATGGAAGTTCGCAAAAATTTTCGCCGGGTTTGCAAAGTCGGTTTCGTTTTCATGTTCAAGCCAGTTGGAATTGGGGCGTGCTCATCATCAGATGAATCAGTTCACGCAAGTTAGCGTCGGTCGGATCCGGCCCGCGGGATTCCAGAAACTCGGCGAACACATCGAGTTCTTTTTGGGCCGGGGCGGTTTGAAAGAGTCGTTTTGCCAGGACGCCGACAATCTCGCGCGGCTTGGTTCGTAAATCGGCCGGGATTAACTTTGCGACGTCGATGGGCTCGCGTTTGATCTGCTCGGCGTATTGCGCGGCGCGGCCGAAACCGACGTCAGCGCCTTGTCTCGGTTGCCGGACATTCGCCGGCAGAATCGCGTCACCGTTGATCAAATAGTTCGCGAAATTGTATCGAAACAACAACGTAGAGGTGCTGATCCACTGTTTGCCGCCGTCCCAACCTTTCACATTTGGCGGTGCGAAAAGGATTTGGCCCATTTGCCGCATCGCGTTCTGGGCCGCGAGAGGCGGCGGGGCCGGCGCATCCAGCATCTTCGATGTCTGAACAATGTATTGGACCGGGCTCTTGATTTGGCTCCCTCTCGCGCGGTCGGAATAAAATTCGGCGGAACTGAAGATATCCCGCAGGACCGGGCGGATTTCGAAATTGTGTTTGCGAATCGTAGCCGCGACGGAGTCGACGATCGGGGCAGGCGGATCGTCGTCGGCAAAAAATCGCCACAGCTTGCGACCAATAAATTGCGCGCACGCCGGTCTGCTCACCAGGGTATCGATAATGTCGTCGCCGCTGAGATTTCCGGTGCGGCCCATGAATTTCTTTTGTCCGTGGTCCTGTTGGAATGGCGCGAACCGAAATTGCTGGGTCGTGAAATCGATCCTGTAACCGGTGAAGGCGCGAGCCGATTCCCGGATATCCTGTTCGGTGTAGTTGCCGATACCCACCGTGAACAATTCCATGAGTTCGCGCGCCCAATTTTCGTTGGGATGTTCCTGCCGGCTTTGTTGAAGATCGAGATAGATCATCATTGCCGGATCGCGGGAAATTTTTTTCACGAGCCCGCTGAAATTCCCGAGCGCGTTCCGTCGCAGGGTGTCGTTCTGGAGCCACATCCAGTAAGCGTCGCGAACTTTTTGGATGCTGGTGGCGAAGTGGCCGTGCCAGAACAATGTCATCTTTTCGAGCAACGGGGCCGGTCCGTTTAGCATCCGATCGAGCCACCATCGGCGGAGATCGATCATCTCGTCGCCCTCCATCATCCGAACGTCGCGGATCTTGGTCCGGAAATTTTCGCCGCGATCTTTCGCCGCCTTAATCTCCATCCGCTGAGCGCGAATATTCCGCGGGTGGGCCCAGGCGGGTGGGGGCACACTGGCGGCATCGGCCTTTACTTCGACGAAATCCCGGACCGTGGCGGCAAGTCCGTTTTGGCGGGCTCGTTCGATTTCAACTGGTGTGGCCCCGAATCCGGCGCGGTTTAGCAGGTGGGCGGCATTCGCTTCGTTCCACTTCGATTTGTCCAGCGGCGTCAACATACCCAATTCAACCTCTTAATGAGACCGCAGTCGCGTTGCCTTGGTTACATCAACCTCTTGCTCTTGCTCTTTTTCCTACTCATTCTGAGTCGATGAACCCCCAATTCGATCACGAAAAATTACACG
This sequence comes from Spartobacteria bacterium, assembly GCA_021324035.1. Classification (GTDB taxonomy): domain Bacteria; phylum Verrucomicrobiota; class Verrucomicrobiia; order Chthoniobacterales; family UBA10450; genus AV40. Next base: position 17,795 of record JAJPJU010000087.1, read on the forward strand.
TTTATCGGGCCTCCCTGACATTTATCACGTGGGCTGCGAGATTCCTTTTAACCATTCGATCCAAAGCTGCCGCAAGAGACCAATTGGACCGGGCAGCGACCAGCGTGTCCCTGAACATCCAAAGAGTAAGAGTTCTTGAAATTTATTAATCTGACGCGCCGGACCGAGATTGGCGCGAACTCGTACTATTTAGAGGCTGGCGGCCATCGCCTGGTGCTCGATTCGGGGATGCATCCGAAGTTGGCAGGCGAAGAAGCGCTCCCGAATCTGAATGCGCTCGGGGGCCGCAAGCTCGACGCGATCATTGTTTCACATTCGCACCAGGACCATATCGGAACCCTGCCGGTTTTGATGCGGCGCCAGCCGCAGGCGCACGTTTTTATGACCGAGCCGACGGCTGAGATCGGACGCACGCTTCTTCACAATTCGGTAAACGTAATGACGCGGCAACGCGAGGAGTTAGGTGCGGCCGTCGCCGGAGCATATCCGCTGTTCACTCATCGCGAGATCGATCGTCTTAGCGAACGCTGGCGGTCTTGCGCATTACGTCAGACTTACACCGTTTTTGGCGAACGGGTGCCGGCCGGCACCGCCGACACAACATTCGAGTTTTTCGAGGCCGGCCACGTACTCGGTTCGACCGGAGTAATGCTGCGGACCGAAGGCCGCACCGTGTTTTACACCGGGGACGTGAATTTCGATGATCAAACGATTGCCCAGGCTGCGGTTTTTCCCGAGTCCGAGGCGGACGGGCGGAAGCTCGACGTTCTGATCATGGAATGCACGCGCGGCGATACGCCGGCGCCGCCGGGCTGGTCGCGGGCGAGCGAGGAGAGCCGCTTGATGCAGGCGATCGAAAACGCATTTGTGCGGGGCGGCTGTGTGCTGATTCCAGTTTTCGCGCTTGGAAAGACCCAGGAGATCTTGGCGATCCTTTACAAATTTCGCCGCGAGAAGACGCTCGATTTCCCAATCTACATCGGCGGCCTGAGTTCCAAGATCACCGAGATTTACGATCAGCGCGCACAGATGGGGCGCAGGCAATTGTCCCGGCTGCAATTGCTCGATGAGCTGCGGCCATTTGTCTTGAACTCCGAAAACATTCATGACGCCGGCGCGCGGTCCGGTCGCGTTTACGCGCTGTCGAGCGGAATGATGACTGCGAAGACGCTTTCGAATATTTTCGCGCAACGAATTGTCGATCAACCGCGTCACTCAATCTTTTTCGTCGGTTACGCCGACCCGGAATCGCCGGCCGGCATTTTGCGCAGCGCGTCACCGAACGATGAGGTGGTAATCGACCCCGATCAGCCGCCTCAACGGGTGCGTTGTCACATCGAGCAATTCCAGTTCAGCGCTCACGCGTCGCGTGAGTCGCTTCTAGCGTTTGCCCAACGTCTCGCGCCGAAAAAGATTGTGCTCGTGCATGGCGATCCGCCGGCTGTCGAGTGGATGCGGGCGCGCCTCGCTTCGAGTTTGCTTGGTTGCGAGGTCACCATACCGACGCCGGGAATTGAATTGGAGCTGTGATCGGCAGAGAATTATCGGTGATAATGACCAGGAATCTTGTGCGATGATCGACTCTGGTCACTGGTCACATGTCACTGGTCACCTCTTGGATGAGAATCGTCTCCTGGAACATCAACTCGTTGCGCAAACGCCAGGACCGGCTTTTCGAGTGGCTCGAGCAAACGAAGCCCGATGTGGTTTGTTTGCAGGAAACCAAATGTCCGGACGACCAGTTTCCGGCGCTTGCTCTTCAATCCGCCGGTTACGATTCGGCCTATCACGGGGAAAAATCCTACAATGGTGTCGCGATTCTCTCGAAAACAAAGCTAACCGAAGTTCGCGCGTCGCTTTGCGATGAGATTGCCGATCCGCAGGCGCGGGTCCTTGCTGCTAATAGTGGAAACGTTCGTGTGTATTCCATTTATGCGCCGAACGGTCAGGCGGTTGGTTCGCCGGCATACAAATACAAATTGGAATGGTATTCGCGCTTGCGCGATTGCCTGAAAAAAGAAGGCAATGTCGATGTCGCCGTCTGCGGCGATTTCAATGTCGCGCCGGAAGATGCTGATGTTCACGATCCCAGTCTGTGGCACGGCGCGATCATGTGTTCTGCTGATGAGCGCGCGGCGTTTCGTGCGCTCTGCGAAACCGGCTTGCGCGATACGCTTCGCTTGCACTCTCAACCGCCAGGCGTCTTTACCTGGTGGGATTATCGAATGCTGGCCTTCCCGAAGAATCGCGGCCTGCGCATCGACGCGGTTTTAGCGAACGACGGGCTCGCCAAGAAATGCACGGCGTCCGGAGTGGATCGTGATTTGCGAAAAGGCAAAGATCCTTCCGATCACGCCCCGATTTGGGCAGAGTTTGAGGAATAGGAAAACGCCCAACGCTCAACGCCGAACATCGAATGTTGAACTCGGATTCTGAATTGGACGTTGGGCGTTGGTCGTCGGACGTTGGGAGTTGATGACCAACGCGTCGCATCTTCGCGTGGCCAATCCCCCAACCAAGCCCGTCTTGATATGGGATGGCGAGTGTCATTTCTGTCGCCGCTGGATCGAGCGATGGAAGGAAATCACAGGCGACCAGGTCGATTACGAGACGTCGCAAAATTTAGGCGACAGGTTTCCGGAAATTCCGCGCGAGGAATTTGAGCGTTCGGTGATCTTGATTGAACCGGATGGCGCGGTCCGGCGAGGAGCGGCCGCTGTTTTTCGTTCGTTGCAGTGTCGACGCTCCAAACGATGGCTGAATTGGACTTACGAGCATGTTCCCGGCATTGCCGCGCTTTCGGAAGGATTTTACAAGATCATTGCCGCCAATCGCCGATTTGCGTCAGCAATCACGAGTGTGCTGTGGGGAAAAGATGTTCGGCCGCCAACCTATTTCAGGTCGCGGCGCTGGTTTCTTCGCGCGCTCGGACTGATCTTTCTGATCGCATTCATTTCCCTCCGGGTTCAGATCGACGGACTGATTGGTTCGAATGGAGTTTCGCCCCTCTCACAGCTTCTTAGTGCGGCCCATGCCCAACTGGGCGATCGCGCGTTCTGGGTTCTGCCCACGTTGTGCTGGTTCAATTCGAGCGATCTGTTTCTCCATGTGCTTTGCGGCGTTGGAATGGTTCTTTCGCTTTTTCTGATTTTCGGAATAGCGCCGGCGTTTTCGCTCGTTGGTCTTGTGGTTTGTTATCTTTCGTTTGCGGGAACGAGCGACGGCGTCCTCAACCCGTTTCTCAGTTATCAATGGGACACACTTCTCA
>JAJPJU010000051.1 GCA_021324035.1 Spartobacteria bacterium
CGGTTTTCTGCCCCGCGATGCGGTCGGGGTTGATCGAATTCACGATTACGAAATCATTCGATTCGCCCAGCTCGCGCACAATCCGAAGCGCATCGTCGAAATTGCCGTCGATCGGAACGATTTTTGCGCCGTGGGCGATCGCTTGAATTAATTTTCCGGTCGCAATTTTCCCGGCCGGCAACACGACTGCGCATTGGATTCCGGCGCGCGCTGCGTAGGCGGCGGCCGATGCTGAGGTATTGCCGGTCGAAGCGCAAATCAGTGCGCGCGCGACACGATCGACCGCGCGCGAAACGGCAACCGTCATCCCGCGGTCCTTGAACGAGCCGGTCGGATTGACGCCCTCGTTTTTGACGAACACTTCGCAACCGCGGCCAACCTGCGCACTCAATCGTGGAGAGAAAACCAGCGGCGTGTTCCCCTCGCCCAACGAAACGATGGTATCGCACATCGGAAGAAATTCCCGAAATCGCTCGATTACGCCGTTGCCCAGCTGTGAGACGAATCCCATAAATGGAAGGTACGACCAACGGTATTGTCCTGTGCCAACGCTGGCCCCAAGATTAGCGCCGTCGGCGCGCCGTGATTATAGCAGAGGTTACGACTAAGAGGGATAGCCCCAGCGGGGCGACATTCTTTAACTGCGGTCGAACCATGCCGCTCCCATGGGAGCTTGCAATTTTGACTACACAGGCCGCTATATCCATGACGCACCTACGGTGCTACACAATACAGACAAATTCAGACCGGTGTTGCATGTGAGCCTCAGACGCGAGCGATTGCGTAATCATTAAATGCGCGAGTAAACCCGTGTCAGGTTGCACACTTGCGCCAATAGATATTACTCTAGATCGACCCGTATGCCGGAGCTGAACAAAAAAGTTAAACTGCGTCTGCTCGAGATCATGCTCGAGAGCCGGCAGGCCGATTTGCGCGAGCAGAATTTGATCCGGCAAGGCAAAGGTCATTTTCACGTTTCCGGGATGGGCCACGAGGCGCTGGCGGCAATTTCCATCCAAATGGATCCCGGCGATTACATCGTTCCGTATTACCGGGACCGCGGTCTCGTGCTTGGTCGCGGAATGACCACGCGGCAACTCGGCCTCGAATATTTCGCCAAACGGGATACCGGCAGCGGCGGCCGAATGATGCCGCCACATTACAGCGACACCGATCTTCACATTTGGAGCGTGCCGACTCCGACCGGATCGCAACTTCTCCCGGCGTGCGGAATGGCCTGGGGCATGAAACTGGACGGCAAGAAGAATGTCGTCGTTACGACCGTCGGCGATGCCGCGACCCGCCAGGGAGATTTTTTCGAAGCAGTTTGTTTCGCCAAGGAACGAAGACTTCCGGTGTTGTTCATCGTTGAAGACAACGCATACGGCATCAGCAGTCCGACCCGTAAAATAAATCCGCTGGCCCTTGGAATTCTCGAGCCGAAGGAATGGCTCGAACTTGCCGGAGAAGATGTTCAGGGGATGTACGACGCGGCGGCTTCAGCCATTCAGAAAATGCGGGCCGGCGGTGGTCCGCATTTTTGGTGGGTAAAAATGGAGCGCCTTTCCAGTCACACCAGCTCCGACGACCAAAAGCTTTACCGAACCGTGGAAGAACTCGCCGAGTGCGAAAAACACGATCCGGTCACTTTCTGGAAAGAAAAACTTATCGGCGCCGGAGATCTTAGCCAGGAAGAGTTCATCAAACTCGAGAGTGAGATCAAAGAGCGAGTTCGCACTGAATATTCCGACGCTCAAAATGCGGAGGATCCTTCGCCTAAGGAATTGACGGCGAACGTGCTTGGCCCTCTGCCGCAGCTTAATGATGAAGTTTTGCCACCGGGAAAATATCGGATTGGCGATACCGTGAACCAAACGTTGCGCCTCGGCCTTAAAGAAGATCCGCGGCGCGTGATTTTTGGCGAAGACATTGAAGAGCCGAAAGGCGGCGTGTTTCGTCTTACCCAAAAACTTTCGACCGAATTTCCCAATCAGGTTTTCAATTCGCCTCTGGCGGAATCGACGATACTTGGCGTGGCGTGCGGCCTCGCGGCCTACGGGCGCCGGCCGGTTTTCGAATTGCAGTTCATCGATTTCATTTATCCGGGAATCAATCAGCTCATCACCAACATCTCCACTTTGCGCTGGCGGTCGTTTGGAAACTGGAAATGTCCGGCAGTGATTTACGCCCCCTACGGCGCTTATCTTCCCGGCGGAAGTTTGTGGCACAGCCAGGCCAACGAATCGGCTTTCGCGCATTATCCGGGAGTAAACGTAGTCATCCCAAGCACGCCGGAAGACGCCGCGGGTTTGCTTTGGACCGCGATGCATGCCGAAGATCCGGTGCTGTTTCTGATTGCGAAACACATGTTTTGGGCTGAGCGCGAATCGAAAGAGCCCGTGCGCGCCATTCCGTTTGGCAAGGCGCGCAAATTCCAAACCGGTTCCGACGTGACAGTTGTCGCCTGGGGCAACACCGTTGAGAAATCGCTCGAAGCAATCGCCAAAATCGGTAACGACGTTAGCGTCGAGTTGTTCGATCTCCGAACCATTGTTCCGTGGGATAAGGAAGCGATTTCCGCTTCCGTCCACAAAACCGGACGGCTCGTTGTCGTCCAGGAAGACACCGAAAACTGCAGCGTTGGTCAGATGATCATTACCCATATCGCTTCGCAGCCCGATCTTTGGAGCGAAATGGTCAGTCCGCCGGTTCTGGTCAGCAAAACGAATGTAATGATCGGGTACAATCCGATTTACGAATACGCCGCGCTTCCGGATGTCGAACGCATCGTGGCCGCGATTCGGAAATCGGCCGCGACTCGACAACAGCGCGAAGACGTTGTAGCGGCGTTTGTGTCAAACGCCGAACCAGATAAACAGGTGCTTGGCACAAGCGCCTCTACAACCGGAAATGTCCAACCGATTCTGGTCCCGATCATGGGCGAAGGCATTCGCAACGCGAAAATTGTTTCGTTGTTAAAAAATCCAGGTGACTCGATCGCACTCGACGATGAACTTTGTGAAGTCGAAACTGACAAGGCGGTCTACCCGATTCAATCGTCGTTCGCCGGAAAAATGGGCGAATGGAAAACGAAAGTCGGCGATATGGTCGACATCGGCCAGGAGTTGGGAACGATTTTGACCGAAGGTGCGGCGACTGCGCGCGCACCTGTAGCCGCGATCGTTGATCGCGGCCCGGCGTCAACGACGCCGGCTACAACAAGAGGTCCGGCATCAACGATGCCGGTTACAAATAGAATTGAACCCGCACTCTCTCCGACAATTACCCGCAAACTTTCAAGGGTCATTCCGGCCAATCTTCAGATGGACGCGCGTTGGGATGCCATTTCGAAAGCGCGCGATGCGGCCAAGAAAACAAATGGCAGAAGCGCCCCCTCCCCTTCAGTGATGATCGCGTGGGCGGTTGTCCGGGCGATGGAAAAACACGCGCC
>JAJPJU010000351.1 GCA_021324035.1 Spartobacteria bacterium
CCTGATTATTTGGACGATTGCCGATTGGACAACCGGGTGGTGGAAGCGGCGACAACTGTTCACCGCCATCGGAGCCGTCGCACTAACTATCCTGGCACTCATCGCACGCACGCAAGCAAGTTATTGGCGAGATAGCGAGTTGCTTTGGTCTCATGCGATTGCGGTAACAGAAGATAATGCGTTCGCGCAAGCCAGTCTTGCTGACTTGCTCCTGAGACGCGGCCGATTGGATGAAGCGATCGTTCATTGCCAGGAAGCGTTGAGAGTCGATCCGCACAATGCCGATGCTCATAACAACCTTGGGCTCGCGCTCCTCCAGAAGGGCCGGGAGAGCGAAGCGGGCGCTGAGTTCAGAAAAAGCCTTGAGATTGATTCCCACCAAATGAACGCCGCAACCAATCTTGCCTGGATCCTGGCCACTTCGCCCGATCCGGCGACGCGCGATGGCGCCAAAGCCGTGGAATTGGCGGAAGACGTGGTTCAGCACGCCGGCCATCCCAACGCGATCGTTTTGCGGACTCTGTCCGCCGCTTACGCCGAGGTTGGCAGGTTCTCGGACGCGATTAACGCCGCCCAGGTAGCGACAGAAATCGCCGTTGCTCAAGGCAACAACGGCCTGGCAGAAGATTTACAACGCTGCATCAACAGTTATCGAATGGGAATGCCGCTTCGAGTTGGCTCGCAGTAGCGCGTTATTTCGATTTCGTGAGGCGTCTGGTAATCAGCAATTTCAACGTGTCGAAGATTGTTGGCAGAACCCGCATTTTGGTGCGGCCCGGTTTCAGATCGTAACGCAGAACCAACGGAACTTCGGCGAACACGGCATCCCGTTCGCGCAAACGTAAAAGAATGTCGATCATGCACGAAAATCCGCGTTCGGAGATGAATTCAGGGCCGTACTGTTCGATCAAGCTCTTCGTGATCTCGGCGCGGTAAGCTCGATAACCGCAGGTGTAATCGCGGACGCCTCGAATCGGAAAGAAAACGCGAAACAATAATGACGCTGCCCGGCTGAGTAAGCGACGCACGAAGGAAACTCCGCGGACCTGGCTTCCTTCTCGATAACGGCTCGCAATGACAACATCATTTCCTTCGCGGATGGAACGGATCATTCTCAACGCCAAACCGGCAGGGTGCGTGTTGTCCGCGTCCATGGTAACGATGATATCTTTCGGCCCGGACCTGCTGACCGCTTCCATCAACCCGCGCCGCATCGTTTCTGCCAAGCCCTTATTGCTCTCGTTGTGAAGGACCGAAATCGGATGACGTGCGGCGTACGAGTCCGCAACTTTGCCGGTCAGATCGCTGCTTCCGTCATTGACCACGATGATCGAGTAATCCTTCTGCTCCTCGGAAAGGTTCTCGATGAGTGCATCGAGCAGATGAGGCAGCGCTTGCTCCTCATTATACGCCGGCAGAACGACCAGGACTTTCACGGCACGTAGGATAATGGAACAACGGATGATTTCGTAGTGGATTTCGAGCGCACGATACTTGCCCGCGCACGTGTGGATTGCTACAGCTGAGCGATGGGTTCTGAACAAATGTCTGGGGCCGATTATTACGCCGATAATTATCGCGATTACCAGCGCCAGAATTCCGACCGGAAACTCCGCTTTTACATGCACTTGCTGGATGCGCGGCTCGAACCCGGCAGCAGGATTTTCGAGCTCGGATCAGGGCTTGGTCTTTTTCTGGAAAAGGCAGCTGTTCGATACAACTGCAGCGCGTGTGAACTCAATCCCTACGGGGCAGAAATTTCCCGCAGGCGTGTCCCGAATGTGATTGTGCATGAAGGCTCGTATGATTGCATCCCGATCGAGCCCGGGCTTGGAGCGGTTGTCGCCTGGGATGTGCTCGAACACATTTCAGACCTCGATCGCGCGCTTGAAACGATCCATTCGCGATTGGAGCCGGGTGGTTTCCTGTTCGCGGCCGTGCCTGTCTATGACACTCCTCTCGGGCCGATCACTCGATTGCTCGATCACGATCCGACTCACGTCTGGAAACTTTCGCGGCGCGATTGGCTTGATCGCCTGCGCGTGCACAAGTTTGAAGTCGTTGATTGGGGTGGAATTATTCGTCGGCTCGTCGGCGGGCGCTGGTATCTTCATCTCACCCGCCCGCAATTCTTCCTCCGTCACTGCTGCAGCGCGATCTATCTGGTGGCAAAAAAACCTGAAAACTTACGTGCGAGCTCGCGAAAGCAAACAGGTAGCGGCGACTGACCCCAGGCGCCATGGCGGCTCGCGAAAGCAAAGAGGTTGGCGACTGACCTCAGTCGCCATGGCGGCTGGGTCAGCCGCCGCTACCATTCATGCCCTACCCGTTCATGCCCAGCGCGATCACTTCGAACATTCGCAATTACGCGATCCAAATAGTCTTGGCGTTCATGAATTCGCGAATGCCGGCAGCGCCGAGCTCGCGACCGAAACCGGATCGTTTCACACCACCAAACGGCAAACGCGGATCGGACGCGACCATGGAATTGATGAACACCATTCCGCTCTGAAGCTCTGAGGCGAAAAGTTCCTGTTCGTTTTTTTCATTCGTCCACGCGCTCGCGCCCAGGCCAAATGTGGTGTCATTCGCCAGTTCGATCGCTTCCTCGGCATTGCGCACGCGCAAAACCGTGGCGACAGGGCCAAAGACTTCTTCCCGAAACGCTGGCGCTTCGCGCGGGACGTCGACCAACACCGTCGGCTCATAAAAGAATCCGGGGCCGGCGATTCGATTGCCACCGGTCAAACATTTGGCACCCATCGCGATCGATTTCTGCACCTGCTCGTGCACGCCGTTTCGAATGTTATCGTTCGCGAGCGGACCGATCTCGATCGCCTCGTCGAAGGGATCGCCAACTTTCAGCGACCGCATCTGATCGACAAATTGGTCCACGAATTTGTCGTAAATCTTGTCGGCAATGAAGAATCGCTTCGCGGCAATGCACGATTGGCCGGTGTTTTGCATCCGGGCTTTGACCGCCGTCTTCACCGCCAATCCGAAATCTGCGCTTGGCATCACGATGAACGGATCGCTGCCACCCAGCTCGAGCACGCTCTTTTTGATTTCGCGGGCAGCCAGACTGCTCACTGCGCTCCCGGCCTTTTCGCTGCCGGTGAGCGTGACTGCCTTGATGCGCGGATCGACGATTAATTTTTCCGCCTGGTCGGCTTCAATCAAGAGCGTCTGAAAGATTCCGTCCTCGAAACCAGCGCGACAAAACAACTGCTCAATCGCGAGGGCGCATTGCGGAACGTTCGCCGCGTGTTTTAGAATGCCGACATTCCCGGCCATCAGTGCCGGCGCCGCGAAACGGAATACCTGCCAGAACGGAAAATTCCACGGCATGATCGCGAGCACTGCTCCCATCGGCTCGTAATGGAGATAACTGCGGCCCGCGCTCGTCTGCGCCGGTTCGTCTTCGAGAAAACGCTCGGCGTTCTCTGCGTAATAGCTGCAACCCAGCGCGCATTTTTCAATTTCGGCGACGCTATCGCGAAAAAGTTTGCCCATTTCGAGAGTGATGATGCGGGCGAGCTCCTTCTTTTCCTGATCGAGCAATGACGCGGCGGCCATCATCAGCTCAGTGCGCCGCGGAAATGATTCGCGCCGATGTTTCTCAAATGCACTGACAGCGCGTTGCAATGCCTTTTCGATATCGACGTCGCTGTGAGCCTTGAATTCCTTCAGCTTTTCGCCGGTTGCCGGATTAATCGACGCGATCGCCATTTCGAACTGTAGCGGTGGTCTGTGACCGTCGCATATCTTTATGAAACTTCATTAACACCTGGCTTTAGCCAGGTGCCGTGTTCATGAAAAGCTGTTAAAACAGCTCGGCGTTTGGATTGTCGCTACACCGGGCTGAAGCCCGGTGTTACCGCAGATTACAAACGCAATCCTTTCGGAATCAGAACGAAGTCGAGCAAATCGAAGAACCACTGCACCAGCAATGCCAGAATCGCCGCTGGAACCGCGCCCTGTAAAATCGTCGCGTGATCGTTCAAGTCGAGTCCGCTCAAAATCGGCTCGCCCAAACCGCCTGCACCGATCAACGCCGCGAGCGTCGCAGTGCCGATATTGATAACGGCGCTTGTTTTGATGCCGGCGAGAATGGAACGCGACGCCATCGGCAAATAGATCTGCCAGAGTTGTGCGCGCGCGCTTAATCCGAGCGCGATTGCCGACTCGCGCAAAGTGCGAGGGATGTCCTGTAGCCCGGTAGCGGTGTTGCGGACAATTGGCAGCAGACCGTAAAGAAAGAGAGCGGCAATGGCAGTTCGCACGCTGATTCCAAAAAAGGGCAACGGCACCAGCAGCGCGAGCAATGCCAGCGCCGGGATTGTTTGCACGACGCTGGCGAAACCCAGAATGACATGGTTAATCGCGCCGCCACGACTTGCCCAAATTCCGAGCGGCACGCCGAAAAGTATCGAAAGCAGCAAGGAAAACCCGGCCAGCTCGAGATGTCGCACCGTCCAGCGTTCAAGCTTGTGCCAAAAACCTTCGCGAAAGTATGGACGCGAAACTTGACCGATAAAACCGGTCGAGTTTTTCGACCCGGAACTTGAAACAAAGAAGAGATTCGCCGCCTGCGCGTAATCTTTTGTGCGATCGGCTTCGGCATTGAGACGAATCATTGTCGCTTCATCGATCTTGCCTTCGAGTCCGCGCAACGCACCGATCGCTTTCTCGTTCATTGAAAGCCGATACAGGAATACCGCGTCGTAACGGGGAAAGAATCTTTGATCGTCTTCGAGAACGGTCAGTTCGTACTCCGCGATTTTGGCATCGGTCGAGTAGGCATCTTTCACGTCAATCTGGCCGCTCCTGAGCGCGTCATAGCCAAGTGAATGCTCGATTCCAGTGACGTTTTGCGGACTTAATCGATATGCCTGGGCCAATGGCGACCAGCCGTCCTGGCGATCGAGAAACTCATGAGTGAGCCCAAACTTCAGTTCAGGATGCTTTTGCAAATCACTGATCGAGCGAATTCCGAGCGCTTTCGCGCGAGTTCGCAACATGACCAGCGCATAGGTGTTGTTGAATCCAAGCGGCTCGGTGATGCCGATTCCCATCTTGCCAAGTTCGGTGGCGACAAAATCGACGTGCGTGGGATCGCTCCGTTTCAAAATCTCCTGGACGATTGTGCCGGTGTATTCGGGATAAGCGTCGATCTGCCCGCCGCGGAGCGCTTGCCAAAGAATGATCGTGCCACCCATTCCCTGGCGATGTTCGGCGGAAATTCCCGCGTCGGTCAGAGTTCTCTTGGCGACCTCGCCGAGCACGTAGGATTCGGTGAATTTCTTCGAACCGATCTTCACGGCATCGTCGGCAAAACCGGAATGAATCAGGAAACCAGGACACCAGCAACCGATTAAGACGCCGCGGATGAGGAAGCGTTTCATGTGAGCATCAAGCCGCGCTGGGCGTTGATGAATTCGGTGACAAATGCGCAGGCCGGATCTTGTTGAAGATCTTTAATCGAACCTTGCTGAACAATTCGCCCTTCGTTCATGAGGACAATCTGGTGGCCGAGAAAAGCGGCTTCAGCGAGATCGTGAGTGACCAGGAGTGCGGTCTGGTTCAGGCGGGTGAAGATCTCTTTCAGATCTTTCTGCAACGCGGCCCGGACGAGGGGATCGAGCGCTCCGAGCGGCTCATCGAGCA
>JAJPJU010000103.1 GCA_021324035.1 Spartobacteria bacterium
CCCGACCCATCTTTTTCGATCTTTCCCAGAGTGCGATAATGAATTTTTAGCGTCGGTAAAGTTTCGCCCGAACTGAATTTGAAATTCGGGATTGTGTAATCGCCTTCCCTCAACGCGGGATAATCGGCAGCCGATGCGGCGGCGCCGGCCAGAGACACAAAAAGCAGCGCGAAAATCCGTGTGGTCATCTTCCTGAAGTTACGTGACTGATTCACCAGGACACACTGGCATTGCCGGCTGAATCAACCGTGGCATTGCGGCCAACCAAACGGAGAAAACGAAACTTCGACGCGACGTCGTACTCAATCCGGCCGTAGATCGTGACTTCGGCGCCGCTCGAATCGGTCGGAATGGATTTGAACGCGTTCAGATCTGGCTTGGCCACCATGACCGAAAGGTGCGCGAACTTGCCGCTTTCTCCCGGAATTGGCTGCCAGAGCGAGCTTTCGTACCAATTCGGTTTCATGTGGTGAATGTCCTTCCCGCGAAAATTACATTTCACGCCCATCAGCTCGCGGTTGTGAGCATCCAGATTCTTGCTCACAGAAACCAGGTCATATGTTTGCACCGCGCGCCAAACCTTGGCCTCGTACCGGACCGGTGCGGCGAAGATGAGTGTCGTGACAGTTGCCAGAAGAGCGGCCGAAAGAAAAAAGCTGCGCTTCATAATAATAAGACGCTTTACAGGAATTCGCCGGGTTTGGCAAAGAAAGCGAAATCGCCGCTATTTCGGCAAGCGTGTTTCGCAGATCTCGCAAATCACATGCAGAATAAACTTGTGCGCTTCCTGAATTCGCGCGGTCGCATCGCCCTTCACAATCAGATCGACATCGGCCAGCCCGGCGCTGGTTCCTCCATCGCGCCCCATTAGCGCGATCGTTTTCATTTTGCGAGACCGCGCTTCTTCAATCGCCGCACTAATATTCCTGGATTTGCCGCTCGTCGTGATGGCAATCAGAACGTCGCCCGCATTTCCAAAAGCCTGCACTTGTCGCGCAAAAATCTTATCGAAGCCGTAATCATTGCCGGTCGCGGTGATCAAACTTCCGCCCTGCGAGAGATTAATCGCCGGATACGGGCGACGATCTTCGACGAATCGGCAGGCCAGCTCGGTACAAAAATCGGCCGCGTCCGCTGCGCTTCCGCCATTTCCGCAGGCAAGAATTTTCCCACCGCTGGTCAGGCAATTTGCAACGAGCTCGGCTGAGGTCGCAATTTGCGCCTCCAGCTGTGCGATCGATTGCAGGGTCTTCGTCGCGGCGCCAATTGCGTCCTTCAGAATTTCAGATGAACTGCGCATTGCGGGAAAAAATGGTGCGCGGTAGAGGTTTCGAACCTCTGACCCCTACCGTGTCAAGGTAGTGCTCTACCACTGAGCTAACCGCGCGTTTAGAGCAGTGACAAATGATCAGTGATGAGTGGCGAGTCAAGCCCGAGATGCCGGTTCATGCCCTGGCCCCGAGAAGGACCGGCGTTTGCGAAACTGAACGATCCTACGCAGCCAGTTTGACCGCTTCCTTGTGGCCGAGAATTCGAACCGTTTCTTTCAACTGCTCGATCTTAAGCGGCTTTTTCAAAACGGTGATTGGTCCTTTAACTAGAATCCGATCGAGCATCGCGCTATCGGGATAACCGGTAATAATAATGATCGAGCACTCCGGCTGTTCTTCCTTAATCGCATCGTAAACGTCGTCAGCGGGACCGTCCGGCAATTTCAAATCGAGGAACACCAAATCGAATTTCTGTTTTTCGATCGCGGCCAGCGCTTCTTTCACCGTGCCAACCACCACCCTGCTAAATCCGATTTTGCGAAGGAACAGCTTGAACAAATTTTGCAGACTTTCGTCGTCGTCGACGACCAGCACAGTGGGCTGGCCGGACTTGTCCTCCTTGAGAATATCCTTATCGAGCGAGGATTTCTTGATGCGCCAGCGGCCGCCGATCTGGATGGCCGGAAGCTGCCCGCGTTGGACGAGATAATAAACGGTCGGCAACGGAATACGGAGATACTTCGCCGTTTCCTTGACCGTTAGGAGGTTGTGCATGGCTGGAAAATCACCAATTCGCTGGAAAATGGGCAAGACATTTCGCTCGCCCTAGCATTATAAATTCTAGAATCCGTGTCAATTGTTTCTTTGATCAATCGCCGCCTAACCCCTCGATTCCCCGGGGCATCCAAGGCACTCCCGACTGGACAATGCCCGGCTGGAGGGTGACTATTCGATCCTCGATGAGCGCCCTTTTCTTCAAGCGATTCCTGAAACGCCCATTTCAAATCGCTTCAATTGTCCCGAGTTCAAAGGCGCTGGTGGAGCGGGTCTCGGACAAGATTGACTTCGACCATGCCAGGGTGATCGCCGAATACGGCCCCGGTGAAGGGGTCCATTCCCGCGAGATCGCGCGCCGGATGCGCCCCGATTGCCAGCTCCTTCTGTTCGAAATTGATGCCGCCTTTTCCCGCGATTTGCGCCGCCAGTTCAGCGACGACCCGCGGGTGCACGTGATTAATGACAATGCAGCCCATTTACAGCGCGAACTCGATCAGCGCGGAATCGAGGCCTGCGACTACATCGTTTCCGGAATCCCTTTCAGCATTCTTCAGATCGACAAGAAACGTGACCTGCTTCAGCAAACTCACGATGCGCTCGTCCCCGGCGGACGGTTTATCATTTATCAAGTCACCAACGAGCTGAAGCAGCATGCAAAACTTTTCGAGCACGCGGAATCCGAGTATTTCCTGCAAAATATTCCACCGATGTTCATCACCGTTTTCGAACGGGCCAACGGCCAAAACGGCGCAGCCCACCTCGCGGCCGAAACATCCAGTTTCCGCAAATAGCGCATGACCGGCGGTGGCGGAATGCGGACCGAAAAAGACTCAATGGGCGAAATGTCGCTGCCCGAATGGGCGCTTTACGGAGCATCCACTCAGCGCGCGGTCCTGAATTTTCCGATCAGCGGATATCGCTTTCCGCGGCCGTTCATTCGCGCGTTGGGTTTGATCAAATGGGCCGCGGCCCAGGCAAATCATGACCTCGGCCTGCTCGATGCCGAGCGCGCCGCATTGATTGTTCAGGCGGCTGAAGAAGTGATCGAAGGCAAACTGGATCAACATTTCCCGCTCGATATTTTCCAAACCGGCTCCGGCACGAGCACCAACACCAACGCCAACGAAGTAATCGCCAATCGTTGCGCCCAGCTGGCCGGCAAACCGATCGGTTCGCGCGAGCTCGTTCATCCGAACGATCACGTCAACATGGGTCAATCCAGCAACGACGTGATTCCGTCGGCGATTCACATTAGCGGGGCGGAACAACTAAAAACCCATTTGGTGCCTGCGCTCGACAAGCTCCATCG
>JAJPJU010000084.1 GCA_021324035.1 Spartobacteria bacterium
GATTAATTATGCCACTTGCAGTAGGAACCAAAGCACCAGATTTCACGCTCTCGACCAAAACCGCCGAGGGGCCCAAGCAGATCAAACTCAGCGACAATTTTGGGAAAAAGAACACCCTGCTGTTGTTTTTCCCGATGGCTTTCACGGGTACGTGCACCGAAGAAATGTGCAGCGTCGGAAACGGACTGCGCGAATACACTGGATTGAACTGCGAAGTCTACGGAATCAGCGGCGACAATCCGTTCGCGCAGTCGGCGTGGGCGGAAAAGGAGAAGATCAACGTTACACTCTTAAGTGACTACGAGCACCGGACGTCGAAAGATTACGGAGTTGTTTACGATTCGTTCCTGCCGCAGAAAAATCTCGGAATGGGCGGAGTCCCAAAGCGTTCGGCTTTCATCGTCGATAAAAGCGGCGTGATCCAATACGCCGAGAGCAACGACGACCCCGGCAAGCTGCCGAACTTCGATAAGATCAAAACAAAATTGGCGGAGCTGAAGTGAACGACGAATTCAAAACGCTCAGGAAGTTCGATGCCGGCAACGGGCGTGAAGGCTTATTTCACTCCCTTCCGGCCTTGGAGGAACAAGGCATCGGCAAGATTTCGCGATTGCCGGTCAGCATCCGCATTGTGCTCGAATCCGTGTTGCGGAACTGTGACGGCAAGAAAGTCCGGCGAAAGGATGTTGAGACCCTGGCCAATTGGAACGCGAAAAAGCCGGCCAATGAAGAGATCCCGTTCGTGGTCGCCCGGATCGTTCTTCAGGATTTCACGGGCGTGCCGCTGGTGGTCGATTTGGCGGCGATGCGAAGCGCAGTGAAGCAAGTTGGCGGCGATCCGAAAATCATTGAGCCGCTCGTTCCCGTCGATTTGGTGGTCGACCACTCGGTCCAAGTTGACTTCTTCGGTTCAACCCGCGCGCTGCAATTGAATCTCGACATGGAGTTCAAGCGCAACCGCGAGCGTTATCAGTTTCTAAAATGGGGCCAGCAGGCGTTCAGAACCTTTCAACTGATTCCGCCCGGCATCGGAATCGTGCACCAGGTAAATCTCGAGTATCTGGCCAAGGGAGTTTTAAGCCAGAAGTCAGATGTCGGAGGTCAGAAGTCAGAAACATTCTATCCCGATACCTTGGTCGGTACCGATTCGCACACCACGATGATCAACGGTCTAGGCGTTGTCGGCTGGGGCGTGGGCGGAATCGAGGCTGAAGCCGGAATGCTCGGCCAGCCGGTTTACTTTTTGACGCCCGAAGTCGTCGGCGTGCATTTGACCGGCAAATTGCGCGAAGGCGTAACTGCGACCGATCTCGTCTTGCACATTACCGAGATGCTGCGGGCGCAGAAGGTCGTCGGCAAGTTCGTGGAATTCTATGGCGAAGGCGCGGCCTCATTGCCGGTGCCGGACCGCGCGACGATCGGCAATATGTCGCCCGAATACGGCGCGACGATGGGTTTCTTTCCTGTCGACGCCGAATCGGTGGCGTATTTGCGCGCAACCGGTCGAACTGACGAGCAATGCGCCGCGTTCGAAAATTATTTCCGAGTTCAAAAAATGTTTGGAATGCCGCGCAGAGGCGAAATTGATTACTCGGTCGATTTGGAACTGAACCTCGGCGTTGTGCAACCGGCGGTGGCCGGGCCGAAACGCCCGCAGGATAGGATCAATCTTCCCGCGCTTGGCGACACATTTCGCTCGTTGCTGAAGAAACCGGTGAAGGAAGGTGGCTACGGCAAAGCTGGCGCCGATCTCGGAGCAAAACATCTCGTCAAACTAAACGGCAGCGCACCAACTGACGCCAACATGCCGTCGACCGACGACGAAGCGGCCGGGGCCGCTCAAGAGCGTAATAAGCTCGAGATGATTGCGAATCGGCCAACGCCGGACACGGCGAAGGAATTTCAAAGCGAAACGGCCGACCCGTTTCACCATGGCCAAACTGAAATTGGTCACGGCAGCGTTTTGATTGCGGCCATCACCAGCTGCACGAACACCAGCAATCCAAGTGTGATGCTGGCGGCGGGTTTGCTTGCAAAGAAGGCGGTCGAACGCGGATTAAAGGTTGATCCGGCGGTGAAAACGTCGCTCGCCCCGGGATCACGCGTCGTCACCGATTATCTGGACAAGACCGGACTGCAAAAGTATCTCAATCAACTCGGATTCAATTTGGTCGGATATGGTTGCACGACCTGCATCGGCAATTCCGGTCCGTTGCACCCAAATATCGAACAGGCGATCAACGAGTTCGACCTCGTTGCGGCATCGGTCCTGTCCGGGAACCGAAATTTCGAAGCGCGAGTGCACCAAAACATCAAAGCAAATTTCCTGATGTCACCGCCGCTGGTAGTTGCTTTCGCACTTGCCGGCCGGATTGATGTCGATCTGAGCAACGAGCCGCTGGGTAAAACAAAATCCGGCGACGTTTATCTGCGCGATATCTGGCCGACGCTCACTGAAATTCGTGACGCAATGAGTTCTGCGCTTACGCCCGAAGTTTTCCGCAAACTTTATCGCGATTTCGCCGATCAAAATCCGAAGTGGAACGAAATTCCATCGAGCACCGGCGAAGTCTATCAATGGGACGAAAAGAGCGACTACATTCACGAACCGCCGTTCTTCAACGACTTCTCGATGAGCGTCGGCAAGATCGAAAATATCGTTAACGCCCGTCCTCTTGGAATTTTCGGCGACTCGGTCACCACCGATCACATTTCACCAGCCGGCGCGATCAAACCGACTTCGCCGGCCGGCAAATATTTGGTCTCCCGAGGGATCAAGGCCGAAGATTTCAACAGCTATGGTTCGCGGCGCGGCAACGATTTGGTGATGACTCGCGGCACATTTGCGAACGTCCGGATCAAAAACTTGATGGTCCCGGGAACAGAAGGCGGTGTGACCAAATATTTCTCAAATGGCAGCAACGGCGAGCAGATGTCGATTTTCGATGCGGCTGTGAAATATGCGGAAAAGCAAACGCCGCTTGTAATTCTCGCTGGCACCGAGTACGGGACCGGCTCGTCGCGTGATTGGGCGGCGAAGGGAACGCGTTTGTTAGGCGTCAAAGCTGTCGTCGCTGCGAGTTTCGAACGAATTCATCGTTCTAATTTAGTAGGCATGGGGGTGTTGCCCCTGCAATTTCAGGACGGCACCAGCGCGCAAACACTTGGGCTCGACGGCTCCGAAACATTTTCGATCACCGGCTTGTCCGACTCGATTCAGCCAGGACAGGAACTCAAGCTGGAAATTCGGAAAGGTTCAGAGTCGCGATCGGTTCCGGTGAAGCTGCGGATTGATACGCCGATCGAGATCGATTATTACCGGCACGGCGGGATTTTGCCGTTCGTGTTACGACAGTTGCTCGCGAAGTAAAACCTGGATTGGTGAGCCATCGGCGATGAACGCGGAACACGGTTTCACGCTCAAGGGTTCGACAAACTGCTCACCGTAAAGAGCCGCGATGTCAGCGGAAAACTCAAAGCTGTCGGCGTTCCAAACTTTCCACCGCGGATGCTCCACCCGGTATTCGCTGCAACCACCGCGAAAACACGTGTAACCCCAGTAATGTTCGGTGATGAACTCCGCGTGTGATCCCGCGGGGATTGCTTGAGGTTCACCAGTCGCGGTCATCGTTAGCGATTCCGATTTCCGGCCGCGTTTCCAGGAGTATTCCACCTTCAGTTTTCCATTCTTATGTTCGATGTCATGACTCATCGGCACGGCAAGATATGGCTCGCCATAAAAAACCCGTGCAATCGTGGCGATGGCGCGCTTTGGCACGAGCTCCCGCACGAACACAACTCCCCGCCGCCAGGTGTCTGCCGATTTTTTGCGAACGTAAAATCGCAGGTTCACTTCTTCGAAATCGCGATGCAACGGAATCGGAAAGCCGAGCAGGCGGGTGTCGAAAAAAAGGAAACCGACGACGCTGAGAAAGGTCTGACCATTGTCGAAATCAATTTCGGTTCCCGGCGGAATGAGAGGGCTGACGAGTTTCGGATCCACCGGGTAGTTGAGCATGGCGAGATAGCGCCAATTCGCAGTGAGAAACGGTCGCACGGTTTTGCGACATTAGGTGAGGCGGGCGATTGAGGTCAATCGCCCCTGCCTTTAGTGCAGCAGCTTCTCGAGAGACGGATCCGGATCGGCCCCGAGCTTTATCGCCAGCGAATACTGCTCTTTCGCCTGTTCCCGGGCAGGTGGCGACGAAGTCGCGTAAATTACCGCGAGATTGAAATGCGCGTCAGCGTAATTCGGATTTTCCCTGATCGCTTCGAGCAATTCTTTTTCCGCGGCTTCCTGCCAGCCCTTCTGGCTCGCGGTTATTCCGAGATAATTGTGCGCGGTCGCACTTTTCGGATTGATGCCAAGAGATTTTGTCAGCTCGGTCAGCGCGCTATCGAACTTCGCCTGACGATAGAAAATAATGCCCAGCGTCGTGTGAGTGAATTCGTCATTCGGTTGCAACGCTACCGCCTTTTTCAAAGTCAATTCGGCCGATTTGAGTTTGCCGGTCCGGAAATAAACGACGCCAAGATTCGACAGTGAATACAGATTGTTCGGCGCCTTAGTCAGGATTTCCTGATAAATTTTCTCGGCAGTATGATACTTGCCCTTGTCGAAACTTTGCTTCGCCGACCAGGCGAGATCGACCACATCAGGTGGAACATTTGGTTTAAAGATCGCGGGAACTGTGTAGTCGGCCGGACCTGGAGGCACGTCGGTCGACATGGTTTTTTCTGCGGTCTGCGGAGATGGCGTTGCCGGGACCGACGGTTTGGTGGTGTTTTTCGCAAACGTAAAACTCGCTTTGACCGCACCCGGATTGTCATCCGACATCGAAACTACCGGTTGTCGAAGCAGCGCCAGTTCGTCAGTGGTCAAGCGTGTGACCGGCTGGGCGAGTAGTTGGATCTGCTCGGTCAATGTCTCCGATTTGATTTGCAACTTGTCGAACTCGGCCAGCATCAGTTTCTTGGCCTGATCGCGCCGCGCTTCTTCCTGACGCTCCCGGACGATGATGTTGCGCAGCATCTCATTTTCCTTGGTCAGCTTGGCCGTCTCTTCTGGAGTCGATCCAACCAGCTTAACCTGCTCGAGTTGTTTGCCTGCCTCATCGAGCTGCGAACGCAGTTGAGCGACGGTGATCTCGTAATCCTTGTTTTGTTTTTGACTGGCGGCCAATTGCGTCTGCAGGTCGGTGATCTGTTTCCTGACGTCAGCCAATTCCTTTTCCTTCTTCGGCTTGTCCTCCCCGATTTCGCGGACGGTTTTCTCCGCGTCAGCCAACTTCTGTTTCAAATCGGAATTTTCGGCAACGAGAACTTCCACTTTTTGCTGCGTGTCCTTCAGGCCTTTAAGTTTTGACAACGCCTCATCGCGGTCCTTTTCCGCCACGCTGCGACCTTGCTGGGCTGAGGCGGCGCGGGTATTCGCCTCGTCGCGTTCTTTGGCGGCGGCGGCGCGTTGCTGGTCGGCAGATGTCACTTTGACGTTCGCGTCATCGCGTTCTTTCTCCGCCGCGCTGCGACCCTGTTGGGCTGAGGCGAGCTCTTTTTTCAACTCAGCAATCTCGGATTTCATGGCTTCCTGCGCCTTGTTATCTTTAGAACCCGACTCCGATGTTTTTTTCAACGAGGCTTGAGCTAGCGCCAATTGATCGCGGACTTGTTTTTCAGCTGTCTTTGCTTTTTCGAGATCGTTCTGCGCCTTATCGACTTTCGATTTTGTTTCAGTTTGGGCTTGGATTAA
>JAJPJU010000251.1 GCA_021324035.1 Spartobacteria bacterium
CTTCTTTCAAATCGTGATTTGGGTCGGTCAACGTGGCGTGAAATGCCGGACCCAGCCCGAACAGAATCCCACTGAAGACCGACAGGACAAGGGCCAGAGCGATTAGTCGCCAATCGCCATGGATTTCATTGAGTCGCGGGACCTCTTGAGGCAGCAACGCGAGCAACGAGCCGCGGGCGAATCGCAAGACGAGGAGAGCTGCCGCCGCGCCGGTCAAAGAGATGAGCACACTCTCGGTCAGGACCTGACGCACCAGTCGAGAACGGGAGGCTCCAAGCGCCTGACGAATCGCAAATTCGCGCATTCGCGTCAACGAGCGTGCGATCAGGAGGGTGGCAACGTTCACGCACACGATGAGCAGAACGAAAGCTACCGCGGCCAGCAACACGATCAGCATTGGGCGCACCTCGCCGGTAAGACTCGATTGCACAGGCTCAATTCGAAGCTCCCAGCGTGACTGGTTAGGATAGTCGTTTGGATAGCTCTGCTGTGATTGCCTAACGAACGCATCCAATCTTTGTTGCGCTTCTTTGATGGACAATCCGGGCTTGAGCCGTCCCATTGCGCCGGGAAGAATTCGGGAACTTCGAACCGGTGGGACCGGAAACGGCGCAGCAACGCATCCTGTGGCGATCCAAATTTCCACATCACCGCTAAGACCTTTACCGGGATGACGGAAATCGGGCGGCATCACCCCGATGATGGTGTAGCCATCCTCGTCCAAGCGAATTCTTTTGCCGATCACGTTTGGATCGCCGCCGAACTGTCGCTTCCACAATGCGTCACTGATCACGACGCCATCCAAAAAACCTGGGACCCAATCTGCTTGGGTGTATGCATGTCCCAATGCAGGTTTCGCCCGCAGCATGTCAAAATAACTCGGACTCGTGCCGAGCATCTCGATGCGTTCCACCTGTTCGCCACCGGTTAGAGCGGTGGGGACTGGAAAGATAAAGCTAATCTGCTCAAAAATGTCCGAATGCTGGCGCAAATCTTCGAATTCCGGCACAGACATGCCGACATTCCTGGCGCCGGCGCGATCGTCAAAAATTCGAACCAGTCGCTCCGGCTGAGGAAATGGCAGCGGCTGGAGAAGGACTGCCCGAACGAGGGTGAAGATGGCGATGTTGCCACCAATTCCGAGCGCCAAAGTCAGCACGCTAACGAGAAGAAAAGCCGGCGTCTTTACAAGTGTTCGCGCAGCATAACGCAAATCGGCGATGAGATTTTCCATAGTGCTTCCTCCACGAGCGTTGCCGATCTGTTTATGCCCAATCGAAAATTCCACAAATTCATTATTATCACGATGATATTGACTTCTACGCACGATTCTGCGATTCGTTGGGAAGAGGTTTTAAGATTACTGGATTACTTTTAGGAGGTTCCCTTGCTCGATGATTTGCGCGCCCTCGTAGAATTTGCGCAGGCCGGGTCCATAGCCCGTGCTGCCGATCGTCTATTCCGGACGCCCTCAGCGATTACCCGGCAAGTGCAAAGGCTGGAGGCTGTATTGGGTGCCGAGTTGCTCGACCGTTCGGTAAAGCCGCCGCGTCTGAACTCGCTTGGCTCCAGGGTACTCGAACAAGCGCGAGATCTGTTGCAGCGGACGGAGGCGCTGAAATCTATTGCGTCGCGCGACGCTGAACCTCACGGCCTCTTGCGCATCGGGATCTCGTATACTCTGGCCGAGGGGACGCTTATCGAACCTATTCGGGCGCTGACTGAGAAATACCCCAAGGTCCGAGTGCAGCTGTCGAGCGAACAATTAATTCAGCGGCTGCTCGCGGGTGAACTCGACGTTGCTGCCGTGCCTTTGCCCGAAGGTAAAACCGCGCCTCCACCGCTCCTGACGAATATCATCGCTAGCGACCGCATGGAGATCGTTCAAGGCGCCGCAGGTAACGTTCGCGGTGATTGGAAAAGTCTGGGCCGAGCGCCCTGGGTGCTCAATCCGCCCGGGTGCTTTCTTCGGGCGAGCCTCATAAATCAGATGGAGCGTGCCGGCTTCACCCCAATGATTGCGGCTGAAGTCAACAACATCCAAATGCAGCTGGCGTTCGTTCAGTCCGGTTATGGTGTCGGGCTGCTACCCGCTCGCTTTATTGCCAGGAATCGTTCCATCGATCGCGTGAAAATATTGCGTCCCCCATCGTTTGACCTGTACCGATCCGTCGCGATAGTCCGGGTTGGGCAACTCGGCGCCTTGGGGAAAGCCGTCGAACTGTTGGCACACGGGTTTCGGCAATTGTTTGAGGCTGCCGACACCAAGAAGCCCGTGACGAGGCACCGAAGAGGTGTGCCCGCGAATCGGCGGGCGGCGCGACCGCCCAAGTAATCCCCTGACATCGCCGATCCTGAGTTTGCACCGTTAGCTCAGCTGGTAGAGCAAGTGACTCTTAATCACTGGGTCGCAGGTTCGATCCCTGCACGGTGCACAATCTTCGCGAACTGAATTCGTTTAGTCGCATTCGCAAACAATGCGAAAGCCCAGGTCGTTACACGAAAAGCTGGGCACGTTCGATCCACGCACCGTCGTCCGCAGGCTGCTGAAGCGCGATTTCCAGCTCCCGCCGCGATGAACCCGCTTGGCGCCGATCGTCGGCCCTCGCGGATTAATTTTGGGACCCGGACGGTACGGTTCGTAATAGTCGAGGCACCATTCCCAGACGTTGCCGGCCATGTCTTCGATTCCAAACGGACTCGCACCCAGCGGAAACGAGCCAACTGGAGAACTCTCAGCGTAACCGCAATCAATTTCGTGATCGCTCCAGGCGAAGACGGTGTTTTTGTCGGCAAAGTTCGCAAGATCGCCCCGCCCTTCCTGATTGCCCCAGGGAAACTTTCGGCCGTCGTGACCTTTTGCGGCATATTCCCATTCCGCTTCGGTCGCGAGCCGGTATTTGCGCCGTTCGCGCGTGCTTAACCAGTTGCAAAACTTGATCGCGTCCAAACTGCCAACGTAGACAACCGGATGCCGGTCCCCCGCTCCGGCGGCGCGTTTACAGGCGTGGCCGCGCTCGAATTGCTCGTACTCCGCATTCGTAATCAGATAGCGCGAGATATAAAAACGACTGACCGTCACATGCGCGGTTGGGTATTCATTGGGGGACGCATCTTCGTCATTGCTGCCCATGATGAATTCGCCCGATGGAATAAAAATCATCATTCCCCCAAGCGAGTTCGAGAAGTTGGAATAGCGGGCGCGCTCCAGATCAGCGTTGTACTCGAACTTCGCGGCCGCCGGTTTATCCTGAACCGGCGTTGAAGCCGGCGCTGCCGATTTCACTTCAATCTTCGGCGTCGAAATCGAAGACGCTTGGAGTTCTTTTTCGTCTGCTTCTTCCAAAAAAAGATCCACCAAGTCTTCCGCCTCGCCTGGATCGAGACCAAGATTCTCGGCCATGTCGATGAAAGTATCGCGTTGATCGTCGCTCATACTCATGCTGTCGAGATTGCTCAGGCGAAGCATGCGCAAAAATTCATCCTGGGGATTTGCAGAAGCAGGTTTCGCCGGAAGTTCTGAAAGATTTTCCGAAGGCGATGGAGCGACAGTGCGTTTTGCACCCGTTTCCTGCAAGGCATCTTCGATCAAGGCAGCGATTACAGGTTCGCTCAACGCGCGCTCGGTTCCGAATCGCACCAGATTTTTTTCTTCCTCCGCGCTGAGGATTCCCCCGGTGAGGACAAACTCCAGATACTTTCGAAGCTCGGCCATCGCGGCTTCATGTTGCTGTGCAGCGAGTTGTTCATCCAGCGCTTTGCGGCGGTCTGGGTCGAGCAGTTCGAGGCGCGCTTCAGTCAAGAATCGCGACGATTCTTCCAAACCCGACCAGAGCATCTGGGCGAGCGGGTTACTTGGCTGATTCTTCAGCGGCAACTTCTTTTGCCACCAGCGCATGAGTTCACGGCAATGCTCTTCGATCAGTTCGTTGCTCGGATTGGCGTAAGGATCAAGGCAAAGCCGTTCGTAAAAATTTTCGGAGCGGAAATTATTCCATCCCTGCCACTTTCGCGGGTCGTCAGGCAGCGGAAGAGGAAAGCTGATGTCGCACTTCGTCATCGGCTAACTGACGTTAAGCTCGCCCAAACTCGAGGCTGCAGTGCCGATATCTTTGGGATCCAGGCCCGTGTTACGGTCAATCGTGACTTGCGCGTTGTTGCCGGCGGCTTCCACCTGAACTTCCAGCACCTGATTGGCGTTGTATTGATAAGTCAGCCTGACCGGTGAGCCTTTGGGCAGATAGGGCGGCAATTGGATATCGCAAACACCGAGCGGGGTGCATTCGGCCGGAATCGAGCTCTCGCCTTCGACAACTTTCACCACCGCGCGCTCCATGTTCGCGTCAGCAGTGCCGAATGAATTCTTAATGACTGCCGGAATCGGCGTCATTTTCTTGATCATGGGAAAGACGTATTCGTGAAGATGTTTTTCATCCCAAAGAACAACTCCAAGGGTGTGAGACGTGATGTCGGTCACTTCGATCAAGCTGCCGTCCAATCCCGAAAACTGCTGACGAACGACGTCACTGAATATTTTCTCACCCGAAACATCTTCTTCATTCAACATCGACAGCACACCCTGAATCGCAGCGCCGCGAGCGACGACTTCGTCCGGATTGAGCTGGTCGACCAGGGGCACGGCGGCGAAGCTCGACATCATCGAACGAATCATGGGCATGCGGGTCATGCCGCCGGCCAAAAGAACTTTATCGACCTGGTCCCATTTTAACTTCGCTTCCTGCATCACCATTTCGCAGATGGTTTTGCATTTTTCGACGAGGTGCCGGGTTCGTTGCTCAAATTCCTTGCGGGTCAGCGTCAACTTCACGCTCTTGCCGCCGTGATGGTAAACAATCGTAGTACTGTTGCGACTGGAGAGCTGGACCTTGGCGGAAAGCGCGCGGTTATGCAGATCCTGATAACTGTGCAGGTCGAGTAACGGATTCTCGCCGTGCAACCGATCAAACTCTTCCGCAATCATGTTGACGATCACATCGTCCCAGTCTTTTCCGCCGAGACGATGGTCACCGTTGGTGGCGAGCATTTCGATTTTGTGATCGACAATCCGCATGATTGTGACGTCAAACGTGCCTCCGCCGAGGTCGAAAACGAAAACGGTTTGGTTTTCGTCGAGTTTATCGAGACCGTAGGCAAGTGCGGCGGCGGTGGGTTCGTTGACGATTTGAAGAACGTTTAAGCCGGCGAGCCGACCCGCGGTGATGGTAGCAGTGCGTTCGGCGTCATTGAAATACGCCGGAACGGTGATGACCGCATCCGTGACCTTTTGTTCCAAGTATTTTTCGGCGTCGGCTTTAAGTTTCCGGATGATCAAGGCTGACAGTTCCTCGGGCGAATAAACTTTCCCGTTGAACTCTCGGTGAAACTGCTCCTTTGGCTTTCCCATCTCCCGCTTGACGAAATCGACGATCTTTTCCGGATCGGCGACGGCATTGTTCTTGGCCACAGTGCCAACGATCACATTGGTTCCATCGAAGAAAATGACCGAAGGAGTAATCCGTTCGGTCTCGGCGTTCGGGATGATTTGCGGTTTCCCGTAATTATCGATGTGGGCCATGGCCGAATACGTGGTGCCGAGATCAATTCCAACTACTTTGCGTGCGCTCATGACAAAATTGGCAAATGCCTTGGGTTAGACGGCCTTCGCTAGTGCAGTTTTCGTGCCCTCGAATGGGCCGAATTTTCCGCGAAGTTACGACTATTTCGGCGAGCGTTTAGGCTACTCAACCGAAGCGCTTTGCGATCACTTCCTCGGGGCGGATTAACTTGCCCCGCCAGACGAATCCGCGCTTCACCCGCATGACGATGGTTCCGTCTTCCTCGGGAAAGTCGGCAGGCTCGAAGCTGATCACCCGATGAAAAGCCCGATCGAACCGTTCCCGCGGCTCGATTTCCCGGACATCAAACCGGTGCAGAATCTCCAACAAAGAATGGATAGCGTTCTCCAGGTTGTCTCGCCATTGCGAAACGCGGCCGCGCTTGGCCTTTTCCTGAGCGGCGGTCGACAGCTGCTCGCACAATCCATTGAGATGATCGTAGAGATAAACCAGATCGTGGATAAACGGCTTCTGGAGGGACTCGTGAAGAAAATTATCGCGATATTTGAGCAACTCCGCGTGCAGCGAATCGAACAACTGCTGATTGACGCTTTCGGTGTTCCGGATCGATGCCAACTGTTTATCAATCTCACCGGAAAATTTTTCGAACTGGCCGAGCAGCGATTTTTCCATCGCTTGAATTCTCTCAGTCAGACTGATTTTGTCGGCCGCTGGAAGCGCGTCGACGATCATCGGTGACATCGGCAGCGTTTTCTCGGCTTCAGCGCTGAGCTGCTGCATCGCAACCGTAAATTCTTCTTCAGGCTGAATTGCTTTGCTCACTTGGTTTTTTCTGCGCCAAAAAACTTGCGAATTGCCTCAACCAATCCCGCGATGTCGTGCTGGCGCGCTTCGATATCAACTTTCAGACCGTTATCGCGGGCGGTTTTCGATGTAATCGGGCCGATGCTGGCAATTTGCATTCCCTTTGGCCATGGCAACCCCAGCGCGAGAAAATTCTCAACCGTCGAAGAGCTGGTGAACGTGATCAAATCGGCCCCCTCGTCCAAGAAACGTTGGCGCGCGCCGGTAGGATCGCGCGTTTCCGGAACCGTCCGATATGCAAATGCTTCATCGACAATCGCTCCCAGCTTCGAGAGTTCCCTCGGTAGCACGTCCCGCGCCGTTTCGGCACGGGCCAGGAGGATTCGCAGGTTTTCCACCGCGCCCTGCTTCTGAAATTCACGAACAACACCTTCCGCCACGAATTCTTCGGGCTGAAGATCCACATGTAGGTGAAGATCGCGCACTCGTTTGGCCGTTGCAGGTCCAATGGCAGCGATCTTCGCGCCGCCGATCTCGCGCGCGTCATCGTAGAGTTTGAAAAACATTTCGAAGAATGCTTCGACGCCGTTCGGACTGGTAAAAATGATCCAGTCATACGAGTGCGCGTCCTGGACGAGTTCGCCGAATTCGCGGAGATTCGTCGGCGGTTCAATCCTAATTGTTGGCATTTCCATGACGTCGGCGCCGAGTGATCGAAGTTCGCTGGTCAGCGCGCCGGCTTGCTTCCGTGTTCGAGTAACTACAATTCGTTTACCCAAAAGCGGACGCTGTTCGAACCAGTTCAGGTCTTTGCGCAAGGCCACAACATCTCCGAACACGGCCACCGCCGGCGGTTCAAATCCGGATTCAATCACCCGCTGCGCGATATTTTCGAGCGTGCCGGTCAGCGTTTTCTGACGGCCCGTCGTCGCCCATCGGACCAGCGCGACCGGGAGATCGCGCCGCGCGCCTTTGTCGAGCATTTCCCGGGTGATCTGAGCAATTCGCTCAACCCCCATGAGCATCACCTGGGTGCCGCCTAGCTTCGCCAATGCGGAATAATCGATCGCGCTCTCTAATTTAGACGGGTCCTCGTGGCCGGTAAAAAATGTAACATGCGAATTTTCGGCACGGTGCGTAACCGGAACCCCGGCGTAGGCCGGTCCGGCGATCGCCGACGTAATTCCCGGAACTACTTCAAAGGCGATTCCTTCCTCAGCGATTGCTTTCGCCTCCTCCGCGCCGCGGCCGAAAACAAATGGGTCTCCGCCTTTCAGACGCACGACCTTTTTCCCCTCGCGCGCTTTTTCGACGATCAATTTGTTGATCTCGTCCTGAGCGAGCGTGTGCGCGGCCGCTTTTTTTCCGGCATAAATAATTTCGGCGCCCTCTCCCGCCCATCCGAGCATTTCAGGATTTGCCAAATGGTCGTAAACAATGACATCGGCCGATTCGATGCATTCCTTTGCCCGCAACGTCACCAATCCGAGATCGCCGGGCCCGGCACCGACCAGATAAACTTTTCCGCTCGCTGTTTTAGCCATTAATTTTTTGGAGTAGTTCGGCCGCCAAAAACTCCCCTTCTGCGCTGCGCCCCTCAACTTCGCCGTGGCGAGGCGCCGTCGCCCCGAGGTCAAATATTTGCCCGCGCATTTTCATGGTAGTGCCGTCCACGGTGGCAAGCACTCCAACGGGTTGATTACAATCCGCGTGCAGCAATCGCAAAAATTCGCGTTCTGCGCCCAAACAAAGTCCGGTGTCGAAATCATTAATTTCCCGAAGCATTTCGCGCAGCTGAACGTTCTTCGAGTTAATTTGGACTGCAATAATCCCCTGCCCACCGGCGGGGACAAAAACATCACGCGGCAAAAACGCCGTCCAAAACTCGTTTTGCTCGAACTGGACCATGGCGCTTTGCGGGTCGAGGCCGAGTCTTTTCAAACCGGCATTTGCCAGAATGATGGCGTGCCATTGTCCAGTTGCGAGTTTGCGCAATCGAGTCGGAACATTCCCGCGGAGGTCCACGATTTCCAGGTCGGCTCGCTTCCAGCGTAGTTGATGTTGCCTTCGAACACTCCCGGTGGCGACGATTCCGTCGCGCGGAAGGGATTCTAAATCGCAAGGTGTCGTTGCGATCAGCACATCGTCGGCGGCAATCCGTGGAAGAACGGCGCCGATCTCGGTTCCTGACGCCAATGTGCTCGGCAAATCTTTTGCGCTGTGAACCGCCAGATCGATGCGGCCTCGCAACAATTCGCGCTCGATTGCTCCGGTAAACAATCCCTTTCGTCCTGCGCGAACATCGGGAATTGCAGTTTTTGGATCGTCCCCGCGGGTCTTAATTATTTTGGTCTCACATTCCAGAGCGGACCACTTCGCTTCGAGCGCTTGCAAGACTTGCTCGGTTTGAATGACGGCAAGCTGACTGCCTCGAGTGCCGACAACAATTTTGGAACGACCCGAACGCTTCATCTTCTTTTAGCTGTAGCGGGGGCGGTCCCTACCCGCAAATCACAGCTCGGACGGACGCAGTGAACTTTCTCCAACCGGCGGATGTTCCGGCGTCACTGGCACACGGTTTATTCCACGGGCAATCAATTCATCAAATTCGGCGACGTGTTCGGCAATAATCTGCTCCGCGACCGCTACCTGTTCGCGACGCATCGCCAACGCTTGTTCGGCAATCGACTGCAGCGAATCAATGTCGTAGAGATAAACCCCATCGAGAGCATTGACGTTGGCATCGACGTTGCGCGGCACCGCAATATCTATAATGAACAGAGGCCGGTCGATTCGCTCCCGCAACATCGGTTCCAGTTGGCTTCGGGATAACAGCGGGACCTCGGACGATGTCGACGTCACCAGGATGTCGATCTCGCGACATTGATCCAGCCAATTCTCAAACCGGATTGCCTGACCCGTGATCGACTGAGCGAGATTATCCGCCCGTTCCGCTGAACGATTGCTGATCCGAACATCGGTCACGCCGCGCGAGACCAGCGCCCGCGCCGTTTTTTCGCTGGTCTCGCCGGCGCCCAGCACCAGAGCTTTGCAAGCACCAAGGTTGCCGAAGATTTTCTGAGCGAGATCAATCGCGACTGATCCAACCGAAACCGCGCCACGCGTAATATCGGTGTGGGTCCGAACGTGCTTTGCGACCCGGAAGGCGCGTTGAAACAATCGGTGGAGATACCGCCCGGCTCCTCCGTTCGCTCGGGCGGCTTCATATGCTCTCTTGGCTTGCCCAAGAATTTCGGTTTCGCCGATCACCATCGAATCAACGCCGCAGGCGACTCGGAACAAATGCCGAACACATTGGGTGTCCTCATATCGATAAAACGGCGCGGCTTCCGCCAAAACGCCGCCCGCGATTTTTCGATCCAGGCAACGCGCAACGTCGAGCGTCGACACTCGCGACTCGGACGCGCCATAAACTTCGACGCGATTACAAGTGGCAAGGAGCACCGCTTCGACACAACCGGAATCGCGTAACAGACAACTGACCTCGGCGTTGCCGCCGAAACGCTCCAGGGTTTCGACGTCGGCGGTGTGATGGCTCAAACCAACGCAAAAAAGGTTCATCGGGTGTGGGTTTGGACCGTGAATGTGATTCCCCAAAGAAGCGTGAGTGCCGCGCTAAAACCGACGACGCACAGCGCAGCCACCCGTTTGGGGGCAAACCAATGCAAATAGCGGCCCTGCAGAATCAGCCCATAAAGAACCCACACCGCAACGGCACAAATAATTTGTATCCAAGGCAAGGGTTCGCCGACAAAAAAACCACTGAACAAACCGACCGTGTAAAGCGCGAATCCCCACCACAACAACCGGGTAATCGCTGCGAAAAGGACCGTCAGCGGCGGCAGATGATAAAAGATCGAATGAATTTGATGCGTTTTAAGTTGGCGCTCCTGGACGAGGTACATGACTCCGGCGATGCACGCCAGAGCGAACGCACCGTAGGCAACCAGTGAAATTGAGGCGTGAAATTCCAGCCACGAGTTCGCGTGCACTTTCACCGGGTGTGGATGATCGATTGGGGCGAGCAACGCCACCAACTGAAGAACCACCACCAGTGGCGCAGTGAATGCGCCCATTAAGGAAAGCCGGTAGGTCGGGCCAACCACCATATAAAAGAGCGCAACCGACCAGGCGACGAAAATGATGACCTCGAACAGGTTTGTGATCGGGCAACGGCCAACTGCATGGCCGCGCACATACAAGAATGCAGTCTGGAAAATGAATCCCAGCCCCACCGCCGCGAAGTTGAACCGCATCGGGCGAAAAACTTTGCCACGCAATTCCAGAACGGTGTGCCCAATCGCCACCAGAAAACAAGCCGTTGAAACAAAGAGAAGATATCGGTCCACGGGAGTGTTCTATCTTAGAGGGAGGCCCATTCTTGGCAATACCCGCGTGATGCCTGATTGACCTCTCATTCGCTGCCGCTAGCATCGGGTTTGTGAGTGCTGACGTCGTCAAAAAGCTTCGCGACGGCATCCGGGATGTGCCCGATTTTCCGAAAAAAGGCATAACATTCAAAGACATCACGCCGATTCTGAAGGACGGCGATTTGTTCCGGGCGTCGATCGGTCTTTTTCTCGAGCAGTGCCGGGGCAAACAGATCGATAAAATTGTCGGCATCGATGCGCGCGGCTTTTTGTTTGGTTCGGCTGTCGCTTATGCACTCGGAATCGGTTTCGTTCCGTTGCGAAAAAAAGGACGCCTTCCCTACAAGACCGAAAGCGCGAAATACTCTCTCGAATATGGCGAAGCAGAAATGGAACTCCATATCGACGCCATTGTTCGCGGTGAGCAAGTGGTCCTCATTGACGACCTGCTCGCCACCGGCGGAACGTCGGCGTCGGCCGCAGCCTTAATCAAAAAAGTCGGCGGCGATCTTGTGGCAGCGATTTTTCTGATCGAGCTCGAATTCCTGAACGGCCGGGAGAAGCTTAAGCCGACCGAAATCATTTCGTTTCTGAAATATTAGGTAGCGGCGATTGACCTCAATCGCCATGGCGGCTCGGTGAGCCGCCGCTACCCACCACTACCTGCAGATCGATATCCTGATGCGCAAGCTGATCGCGAATCTGGCCGAGTAAATCAATCGCCCGCCTGTCCGGCATGTGGGCGCATCGAACTTCAATCCGGGCGCGTTTTCGGGCGAGCTCCGGATGCGACTCGACGAATTCGCCGTCGAGCAGGAAGGAAACGTAAACGTTGAAACGCTCCTGCAATTGAAACAACTGCTTATCGGAACCGTCCCATTTTTCCAGCTCGTTCATCACCAGCACCGCTTCGTCACTCTTGGCGTCGTGCGCAATCATGTCGATGACCCCGATGCGGTCTTCGTTCCTGCCACCTTTGCTGTTCGGTTCAGTCATTGGATTTGAAAGTTCACCGTTACACGTTGAACGTTCAAGCCATGAAGCGGCCAAGCTCTAAAGGCGCAAATTTAAGCCTGTTGGGCCGAAGCGAAACGAAATTGCCGTCGACACCGTCCGATGCCCGCCTGGAAACGTTTCCAAACCCGGCCCGCCGCGATTATCACATTCACTTCGAGACCGACGACTTTACCTGTCTTTGTCCGGTGACCGGTCAGCCGGATTTCGCAAGGATTGAAATCGACTATGTGCCCAATCGCCTTTGCGTCGAAAGCAAGTCGCTGAAATTTTATCTCGCGTCATATCGCAACGAGCGCGCCTTCAACGAAGCCGTCACGAATCGTATCCTCGACGATTTTGTGAAAGCCTGCTCGCCGCGGGAAGCCACCGTCAGCGCGCAATTTTCGGCGCGTGGCGGAATCGCGTTGAGCGTGCGAGCCCAATATTCGGCCGAAAACTCGAAATCCGAATTTCGAATTTCGAAACAAGCACGAAATTCGAAGTCTCAATGACCGAAACGGTTCGCTCAACGTTTCATTTCGGAATTCGATATTTCCTGATTCGAATTTGTTTCGGGTTTCGATATTCGAGTTTCGAATTTTCTTATTAGATGAAGCACGCGATCGTTCTCCTCAGCGGCGGACTTGATTCAGCTACGACCCTCGCGATCGCGCGCTCGCAGGGCTACGAAACCTACGCCTTGTCTTTCGATTACGGACAACGCCACAAGCAAGAGATCGAAGCTGCCAAACATGTCGCGGAATCGCTGAGCACAAAAAAACATTTGGTCGTGAAGCTTGATAATCAAATTTTTGCGGGCTCTGCGCTCACAAACGACATCGATGTTCCAAAGTCACGATCGGACAAGGAAATCGCGACTGGTATTCCGGTGACCTACGTGCCGGCGCGAAACACAATCTTTCTGGCGCACGCCCTGGCCTGGGCGGAAGCGATCGGCGCCGGCCACATCTTCATCGGCGCGAACGCCATCGACTACAGCGGTTACCCCGACTGCCGGCCGGAATTCATGGCTCTTTTTGAAACGCTGGCAAACGTGGCGACGAAATCCGGCGTCGAAGGTGCTCGAATCCAGATTCACGCGCCACTCATCAAAATGTCGAAGGGCGACATTGTCTGCAAAGCTGTCGAACTAAAGGTCGACCTTTCACTCACCCACAGTTGTTACGATCCGCTCCAGGATGGGCGCGCCTGTGGCGAATGCGATTCGTGCCGGTTGCGGCGAAAGGGATTTGATGAAGCCTGTGTTAACGATCCGATTCAATACGCGAATTGACCGTGTCGCGACGCAGCTTTAGCGAATCCGGATGCGGAATATCTTCGAACTGACGAAACGCGAGCAGCGCATTGTCATT
The DNA here is from genome assembly GCA_021324035.1 of Spartobacteria bacterium. GTDB lineage: Bacteria > Verrucomicrobiota > Verrucomicrobiia > Chthoniobacterales > UBA10450 > AV40. The sequence goes on from JAJPJU010000251.1 coordinate 13,141, forward strand.
TTGATCGTGACGGTTTTGGTCGCGATCGCATTCGCGAGACATTTTTGGCAAACTAAATCGACTGGTGTGCCGGCGACGGAGAAGCCATCACCAGTAGCAACGTCACCGGCTGTTGATTCGCCGAATCAGTTACCAGACAAGTCGGGGAAGCGTCCGTAACCAACAAACACGGAGCCCTGTTCCTCATCCGATCCTGATTCCTCGGATCCGGGTTTGAAATCGAACACGCCCACATCGGATTTTTTCTGAGCGTTGTAGGTGCCGTGTTCGCTCGCGCCAATCATCAGTCGCTGGTTTGTCGATTTGTCGCGACCGATATAAATCATTATTTGGGTGATTTCCGCTTCGCGACTTGCGCCCGATGGATTTGCCCAAAACAAAAGGTCTCCGGGCCTTAATCCATCGAGCTCAAACGTGTCATCGCCGTGACCGAGCACAGCCTGAAAATTTCCAGCTTTTCGAACCCAAACGTATTGGTCACGCGCGTCACGGGGCACGTGGTTAAGACCTGACTTTGTCAGCACATAATAAATGAAGCCGGAGCAATCCAGCCCCCCGTTCGCGGGATCTGCCGAGGCGTACTTATAAGTGAGATTGCGCGTCGCCAAGTCGAGGCCGGTCCTAATGAGCTTGCGAATGTCGGCGGAGGACTGCGGGGCTTCAGCGATATCCTCGAGAGAAATCGCCACTGAAGGAGTTTTCTTGGCAAGCGGTGTTGGACTAACCGCAACCGCCGGTGTGGGCGAAAAAACGCTGGGAGTCATCTTTGGCGATTCTTCCGTCTGCGCATTCGGAATTGATTGGGGCAAACTCGGCATCGGCCGTGATCGCTCACTCTCTTCCTCCGTAACGTCGGGAGTTTCTGTCGCCGTTTCACTCAGCGCTGGAGTGGTCAAAGTTTGCGGCGCGTAGATCATTCTCGGGGTAGCACGACCGCGTGGACCGGGATTAATTGGACGAACCGGCTCGAAATATTGAGTCCGCGGCGATTCGGCCTGCATTGGCTCCACGGTTTCCGTCGAAGTCCCGGGTGTCGAAGATGGCAATGGCGTTTCACCGTAAGACGGGATCGCTGCCGGACTCTCGGTGGGCGACGGGGTTTCAGTCGAATAGGAAGAGCTGTCCGGCGACGGTGACCTCCGCCTGTGAGACCTTCGCGGCGTTGGAGTCGCCGACGGAGTAGGCCGGGTGAAGAGTTTTTTCAACTTATCGCCGAGCGTCTCTTTCTCTTCCTGACCGCGAACACTCGCGAAACTCATCGCGAGAACGATCACGACCAGAAGACGGCCGTTAATTTTCACGCCGCCAGTTCTTGGAGAACGGCTTGATTCATTCGGATGCCCATGTCGAAATTCTCCAACGGGAAATTCTCGTTAGGCGAATGAGCGCGGCAATCCTGCAGCGCCAGTCCGAGCAACAGCGTTTCCACGCCGAGGATTTTTCGAAAATCGGAGACGATCGGGATACTGCCACCTTCGCGAATGAGCGAAGCATCCTTGTCGAACGCTTTCTTCAGCGCGCGCTGGGCAGCTTTGCCAAACTTGCTATTGGGATCCGTCAAATACCACGGCCCGTGATGGCCTGCGGTCATTTCCAAACTCACTCCCGGCGGCAGATTTTTTTGCAGATGTTTCTTCACTCGATCAATAATCACGTCCGCCTGTTGGTTCGGAACCAAACGGAAGGTCAGTTTCGCCATCGAATGGCTCGGCAACACGGTTTTCGTGCCCGGTCCCTGATAACCGCTTCCCATTCCATTGATCTCGGCCGTCGGCCGTGCCCAGATTCGCTCGAGCGTGCTGAAACCAGCTTCGCCAAAAAGCGCAGGCGCCCGGGTTTCGGCGAGGATTTCGGCGTCCGCATCAACCGGTAATTTTCTCCAGGCCTCGCGTTCCCAATCCTGCAATGGCGCAACTTCGTCATAAAAGCCCTCCACCGCGATGTGGCCGTTCTCGTCGTGAAGCGTGGACAACATTCTCGCGAGCGCGGCGGCTGGATTCGCGACTGCGCCGCCAAAAACGCCCGAATGTAAATCCATCTTCGCGCCAGTGACTTTAACTTCGAGCGCGGCCACTCCTCGCAAACCATAACTGATCGTCGGCTGATGTTTCGCGACCATTCCCGTGTCCGAGACCACCACCACCTCGCACTTCAAGGCGTCACGATTGTCAGTGAGGAATTTTCCGAGATTTTGACTGCCGACTTCCTCCTCGCCTTCCACCACCAGGTCGATATTCACCGGAAGGTCGCCGTTTTTTTGCAGCGTTTCCTGGATTCCAAGTATGTGGGCCAGGATTTGTCCTTTGTTGTCGGTAGCGCCACGCGCGAAGACGTAGCCGTTTTTCAACACCGGTTCGAACGGGGGCGAGTCCCACAACTCCAGTGGATCCGGCGGTTGAACGTCGTAATGGCCGTACAGCAAAACCGTTGGCCGGTTTTTCTTGTGCTCGTTTCGCGCCCAGACAATCGGATGGCCGGCGGTCGGGACGACTTTTGATTCCAAGCCAATCTTGGTGAGTTTCTCGGAGAGCCAGGTAGCGCAATCGCGGACTTTGCCGGCGTATTTTTCGTCGGTTGAAACACTCGGAAACCGCAAAAACGAATAATAATCCTGGAGATAATCGTCGCGCATGATTGGAAAACTAAACGGTTTTTAGTTGTTTGCCTATTACTTCCGCTGCAACCGCAGTCGTGCGAAATATCCTGCCGACGCGATCGCCAGCACGATTCCGTTAATTTCAAATTCCCAAAGCGTCGCGTGGGCGAGGATCCAGATGATCGCGATAATCGCGAGCGCAGGAATGATTTTCATTCCTGGAAAATTGAACCCGGCGCCCCCGCCTTCCGTTCGCACATCGCGTTGCACCAAAAACCAGCAGGCTGCGCAGCAAAGCAGATACATCAAGAGGACCGCAACATTCGAAAGCACAGCCAATTGCTCGAAGGTTCCGCTCACCGACATCGCGAACGCGAGCACGGTGTAAGTGATGATCGCTACGTCGGGTGTACGATAACGCGGATGAACATGCGCAAACCACGCCGGGACCGAGCCGTCGCGCCCAAAAGCGAAAATCATTCGCGGCGAGCTCAGGATGTCACTGGTCACAAAACCGAAAGCCGAAATTGTTGCGCCAGCGAGCAAAACCGTTCGGCCGGTATTGCCGAGAAATTGAAACGCTGCTTCGGCCAGCGGCCCGTCTTTGTAATTCGCAATTTGGTTTCCAAGCACTCCCTGGCCGACGATCTGGATCAAAAGATAAATGATCGTCGTGATCAACAGCGCCAGATAAATTGAGCGCGGAACTGTCCGCGCCGGGTTCTTTACTTCGCCGCTTGGAATGAGCGCGACTTCAATTCCAACAAACGCGAACATCAAGACAACCACGCTGTCGCCGAGCGCCTTGCTTCCCGGCCACGCGGTGAACGAGATGTTTGCCGGATGAATGAAAAAAATTCCGACGGATAGAAAAAGCAGGATCGGCAAAAGTTTCGCCAGCGTGACAAATGTCACCGCGGCCGCGCCTTCACGAACACCGCGAACATTGATAAAGACAAGAACGCCATAAACGACAGCCATCGCAATTATCCGCATGATCGGATTGTTCAAAACGGGCAAAAGGCTGGCGACGGAGTTCACAAAGACATTCACGACACCAGCGACCGCGCAGATGGCGGTGAGACAGTAAAGAATACCGGCGAGAAATCCGACATAACGCCCGAATGCAACTTCGACGTAGGCGTAAAGCCCGCCGGTCAGCGAAACCCGGCTGCCCGCGATTGCGAAACAGGTCACAAATAAAACCATCGCCAGCGCGCAGCAGACAAATGCAAGCGGCGCGGCCGCGCCGAGGTTCCTGGCGACAAGCGAAGGCAAAACAAAAATCCCGGCGCCGATCGTTGCGTTAACGATGTTCGCGGTGAGCCCGGGTATTCCGATCGCGCGGATTAGCTGATGATCGACTCGCTCGGCTTGTTGGATTTCCGTCGCGGATTCGCCGGGCATGGGCGGGATGGTGCCGGATTCGGGTGACGCAGGCAAGCCGGAACCGGCCGGCGCTAAAATACCAAATGTGGGGCTTTACCCCGGAGTTCAGCCCACAAATTGTGTAATTTTGCTTGTCACGGCACCTGGGTTACTATATTGCCCATAAGGCTGATAGTTGGGCCCCGCCCACATGCACCTACAATCGCTCGAACTTTTCGGCTTCAAGTCGTTTGCCGACAAAACCGTCTTCAATTTCCACGAAGGCGTTACCGCAATCGTCGGCCCTAACGGCTGCGGCAAATCGAACCTGCTTGACGCAATCAAGTGGGTCCTTGGCGAACAGTCCGCCAAATCTCTTCGCGGCGGCGAAATGGCCGACGTGATTTTTAACGGCACCGATAATCGCAAGCCGCTGAGCTTCGCCGAAGTTTCGCTCACCTTCACCGATTGCGCGTCGGAATTGAACGTGGACTGGCACGACGTTCGCGTGACGCGGCGCGTTTATCGCGACGGAAATTCCGAATATCTCCTCAACAAGACGGTGTGCCGTTTGAAAGACATCCAAAATCTTTTCGCCGATACCGGCGTGGCTCGCTCCGCCTATTCGATGATGGAACAGGGCAAGATCGACATGATCCTGAGCTCGCGGCCCGAGGATCGTCGCGCGATTTTTGAGGAAGCGGCCGGGATCACAAAATACAAATCGCAAAAAAAGGAAGCGCTTCGAAAACTGGAGGCGACCGAGGCGAATCTTTTGCGCATCGGCGACGTGATTAAAGAAGTGAAGCGGCAGATTGGTTCCCTTCAACGCCAGGCCGGCAAAGCGCGCCGTTACCAGGCATTGCATGCCGATTTGCGCGTGCTCGACACTCATCATTCCAGGAAACAACTCGCCAAACTGGAAGCTGATCTGGCTCACTGCCGGGCCGAAATCGAAAAGATCGCAGGCTCGGAACAGTCCGGGCGCACAAAAATCGACCAAAGCGAAAGCGAACTGGCGGCCGAACGCCAGGCGCTCGACAAAATCGATATTGAAATCGCCGACATCCGCGCCGAAGCGCTACGACTGCAGAGCGAGATGGCCGCGCACAAAAGCAGGATCGAATTCAATCGTCTGCGCAAAGACGAGCTCAATGATCTGATCGAACGCGCGCGCGCAGACATTGCCGCTGCCGAAACCAAACGCAAACAGCACGCGGCGCAGATTCTCGAAAGCGACACCCACATCAAAAACACGCAGCACCTCCTCCAATCCAAGCAGGGGGAACTCGCAAAGGTCACGGAGGCCCTGGATAAATTAAGGGCGCGCCGTGAAGCCCGCGAGACCGAACGAAAAAACGCGACCGCGTCGCTTTCAAAATTCGAAACCCGAATCGATAAGCTCGAAGATGAATTGGCCGGGCTCACTGCTCGTCGCGAGCTGACCGAAGAACAAATTCGGGAACTTGGCTCTGAAATCAAAGAGGCGACGAAAGCTCGCGAGCAACTCATTGCCGAAATCGGCGCCGCCCACCAATCTACCGAGTCCGAGCAAAAGAAACTGAACGAACTGCGCGCCCAATCTCAATCGACCGAAGAAAATTTACGGCGCCAGCAGGAACTCCTCGCCAAAGCCGACAGCGAGGTCGGAGCATTGGAGCGGACCTTCGCTGAAAAACGTTCTACCCTGGAAATTTTGCGCCAATTGAACGCCGAAGGTGAAGGACTCGCCCAGGGTTCACAGGCAGTTCTCAAAGGTCTGGATGATCCGGAGCGTTATCGGGACGCAATCGTCGGCTCACTCGTTGCGCAGATCGACGTCGATCCCAAATTTATTCCGGCGGTGGAGGCCGCGCTCGGACGGAACTTGCACGCAGTGATTTTGAAAGACGTGCAGAGCGCCGAGGAAATTCTGTCGCGCTTGACCAGGAAGAAGCTCGGCCAGGCCGCGTTGTTCGTCTCAAAACTTGGCGCGTCGGCTCACGAATCAGTGCGCAAAAGTCTGCCAAAAGGCGCGTTGGCCTGGGCAATTGATAAAGTCGTGACCCCGCGCGCGGTTGAACCGCTCGTGCGCCAATTGCTGTCCGGCGTTGTGATTTTCGCGAAGTTCGATGACGCCATCGCCGCCAAACAGGATGAGCCGACTCTGGCAATGGCAACGCTGGACGGTGAATTTATATCGGCGGAAGGAATCGTTTTCGGCGGGAGCAGCACGGTGAAAGCCGATTCATTGCTGGCGCGTAAAGCAAGGGTCGCGGCGCTGGAAAAGGAAATGGTCGAGTTCGAAGGCCAGCGAGCAATCATCATCCAACAGCGCGATCAGGCCAAGGCCCGCGTCGAGAACGCTTTGCGTCAGGTCGACGAAATGCGTGCGCATCATCAAGCTGCGCACCTTTCGCACTCAACCTCAGCTCACAAGATTTCGCTGTTGCAAGCCGACGAAAAAGAAGCGGGCCGCAGGATCGAAAATCTAAAGTCGGAAAAAGTAACGCTCGAGCAGCAAATCGAATCCGCCAACGAACGCGTAAGCGGCCTCGAAGCGGAACTCGACTCTGCGCGAAACGAGCTCGCTGAACAGGAGGCGGCGCAGCATGACGCGGAGAAAGATGAAAAAGGCGCGCGTTCAGACGAGGAAAAGACAGTCGAGTCGCTGAATGATTTACGTCTGGCGATCGCTACCACGCGTCAACGCCTTGAAAACTTGGAAGCGCAGAGGCAGCCAATGGCCGCGCGCGACACCGAGCTCGCGGAACTGATCGGTTTGCGGAACGCCGACATTTCCAATTACGAGAGCAAACTGGCGACGCAAACGCAGGAAAATCAGGACGCCGAGTTGGCAATCAAGGAGCAAGGCGCGCTGGCCGCGGAAAAAGAAGCGCAGGCAGCCGAAATTTCCTCGCAACGCACCGAACGTTTCAAAGCGGTCCAGACCCGGGAAACCGAGCTCCGCAAATTCCGTGATTCGCTCAGCGAACTTCAGGAAACCCGCGGACATCAACAGGTCCGCGAATCGCAATTGCAGATGCAAATCGATAATCTCGCGGAAACGATTTCGCGCCGTTATCAGATCGATCTCCGCGCATTCGCGCCGGACGAAGCTGAATTCGACAAGATTTTGCGGGCCCAGCTCAAGCGCACCGAGAAAGATGCCGCCCCAAACATCGATCTTGGCGAAGAAGAACTGCAGAATCTGATCACCGATCTCACGCGTCAGCTCGATAACATGGGACCTGTGAATCTCGACGCCGTCCAGGAATACGATGAACTGGAAGAGCGTTACAAATTCCTCGAATCGCAAAATACCGATCTCACAAATTCGCGTCGCGAACTGCTCGACGTCATTGCGAAAATCAATTCTACGACCAGGACATTGTTCGCCGACACCTTCGCGCAGATCCGGGCGAACTTTAAGGAAATGTTTGCCGAGCTGTTTGGCGGCGGGCGCGCGGACCTGGCATTGATGGATGAGAGTGATCCGTTGAACTGCGGAATCGAAATTTCGGCGAAGCCCCCCGGCAAGCAGTTGCAAAGCGTTTCGCTTTTGAGCGGCGGCGAGCGCGCGATGACCGCGGTCTCGCTGCTATTCGCGATCTACATGGTGCGACCCAGTCCATTTTGTGTTTTGGACGAAATTGATGCGCCTTTGGACGAGAGCAACATCAACCGGTTTTGTCGCATGCTCGACCGTTTCATTGCTCAGAGCCAATTCGTGATCATCACTCACAACAAGCGCACGATTTCCAAAGCGGACATCCTTTACGGCGTGACAATGCAGGAACGCGGCGTCAGCAAGCTGGTCGGCATGAAAATGACTGCCGCGCCGACAGCCGAACAAGCCCCGGCGACGCCGCAACGCGAACCGGTTACTTCGCAACGACAATTCGCACTGGCCGAAAACGGAAACGGCCACCAAAAAGCGAGCCGCGCTCGATAGGTAACGTCCGGGGAGCGCAGGCGCCTCGCGTGCTGGCGATCGCGCCCTCGCGATCGCGAACCTCTGCTGACCATCGCAGAGTGTCACTTGCAGCGGCGTTTCGGCGGGGCGCCGAAACAGGCACGCGAGGCGTGTGCGCTCCCCACAAAAAAATTTTGCGCGCGACTGGCGATCTTGGGTAAAATTCCGGGATGCTTCAAACCGCGCAGCGGGGAAAAAAGTCGAAGAAAGCTGCGCCCGGAAAACCGTCGGGGAAAAGCGCCGGTGTTCATGATCGTTTCGTGGAAGCGTTTCGGTGGATGCTGACCGCCCGCATCCTCGAAGATAAACTGGCAAGTCTCTATCGCGGCGGAATGATTGTTGGCGGCGTGTATCTCGGCCGCGGACAGGAGGCGGTCAGCGCAGCCTGCGGAATGTTTTTGCAGAAAGGCGATGTTTTTGGACCGCTGATTCGCGATCAAGCCGGACGCTCCGCATTCGGCGAACCGCTGCTCGACGTTGTGCGGACTTATCTTGGCTCAGTCAAAGGCCCAATGCGCGGCCGGGATGGAAACATTCACCGGGGGCGGCCTCGCGAAAACCAGCTAGCCATGATCAGCCATCTCGGGGCGATGATTCCGGTGATGGTGGGAAAGCTGATGGCGAAACGGATGAAGGGCGAAAAAGATTTCGTCGGCTTGACCACAATTGGCGAGGGTGGAATGCAGACTGGGGCATCGCACGAAGGGTTGAACATCGCGGCAGTAGAACAAGTGCCGCTGGTGGTTGTCGTTACCAATAATCATTGGGCCTATTCCACGCCTAACGAACGTGAGTTCGCTTGCGCAAATTTGGTCGATCGCGCGATCGGCTACGGCTACGAAGGTCACAAAATCGACGGAACTGACCTGAATCAATGTCTCGAAGTCATCGAGACTGCGGTGAAGAGAGCGCGCGCGGGACGTCCACCGCAGCTGGTCGTCGCCGAAGTTTTGAGACTCGCAGGTCACGGCGAACACGATGATGCCAGTTACGTTCCGCAGGAAATGAAGGGTCAGCCATTCGCGCAGGACCCAGTCGCGCGAACTGAGAAATTCATTCTCGGAAACGGATTACTCAATGCAGACGCGTTGAAGCAAATGCGCGCTCAGATTGCAAAGGAAGTCGACGAAGCTGTCGCGACAGCGCAGCAGGAAGATCCGCCGCACCCGCGCGAAGAAGATTGGCGGTCGATGTCGACAGGCGATTTACTCGATCGACCTCAGCTCGGTTAAAAAACTCGAAATCCGAATATCGAAATCCGAAACAAATTCGAATGACCAAATCTCAAATCGCAGGATTCGGATTTTCTTGTCACTGGTCACAGGTCACTTGTCACTTCTGATATGGCCGTTACCTATTTAGAGGCGATTCGCGAGGCGCAGACAAAACTGCTGCGCGACGATCCACGCGTTTTCATCTACGGACAAGACATCGCCGGAAAATTCGGCGGCGCATTCAAGGCGACCAAAGGTCTCGCGGAAAAGTTTCCGGGGCGCGTTCTAAACACGCCAATCAGCGAAGATGCGATGGTCGGAACTGCGATTGGTGCGGCACTCGAGGGAATGCGGCCGATTGTGGAAATGCAGTTCGCCGATTTTTCGAGCATTGCTCTCAACCAGATTCTCAACAATGCCGGCACGCATTATTACCGGACGAATGTGCCAGTGCCGATAACCGTGCGGTTGCCGTCAGGCGGAACAAAAGGGAGCGGACCATTTCACAGTCAGAGCATGGAGGGGCTTTACTCGCACTACCCCGGCGTCGTCGTAATGACGCCCGCTACAGTGGAAGACGCTTACACAATGTTGATCGATGCCGTCGCGATCGACGATCCCGTGGTCTACTGCGAGCACAAATATCTTTATTATCATCTGAAGGCCGAGGCGTTGCCGAAGGACAGTTTTCCAGTTGGCAAAGCGCGAATCGTCCGGCCGGGACGCGATCTGACAATCGTGACCTACAGCGCGATGCTGCACGAAGTGATTGGGGTGGCGAACGAGTTGCAGGGTGAAGGATTTGAAATTGAAATTGTCGATCTTCGAACCGTGAAACCCCTCGATACCGCGACGGTGCTCGCCTCCGTTGCCCGCACCGGGCGTTTACTTGCGGTCGGCGAGGCGTTTCCGTGGGGCGGTGTCACCGCTGAAGTAATCTCGCGTGTCACCACAGAAGGTTTTCACCTTCTCGATGCCGCACCTGTCCGGATCAACGCCAAAGATACGCCGATTCCATATCATCCAAATCTTTGGAGCGAGCATCGGCCGAATCGGCAAATGATTTTAACCAAAGCCCGCCAAATCCTGCAGGAGTAATAACCCACCTCTCAACTTCTCAACTTCTCAACTTCTCAACAACTCAACCTCTTCCTCATGCCTCAAGTTCCAATCACCATGCCCCAGCTCGGCGAATCAATGGCCGAGGCGACGATCGTCTCGATCAAAGTAAAACCGGGCGACAAAGTTTCCGCCGATCAGGAAATTATCGAAGTCGAAACCGACAAAGCGGTGATGGGCGTGACGACTCCGTGCCCTGGCGAGATTGCAAAGATCGATGCGGAAGTGAAAGGCACCTACACCGTCGGAACCGTCCTCGGTTATGTCGAAGCGAGTGAAGCCGACGCCGCGCGATTTCAAAAACGCGCGCCCGAACAGCCGAAAGCCGAAGTGGCAAAGGAAATTCCCGGTCGCCAGGAAGAAGCAACCGCGAAGTCCGGAAATGGCAGCGGTTCGCACTTTCAAGTCGACGATGTCGAGCTTCCCCAAATCGCGACCGGCGTCGAAACCGGACAACGCGGCGGTCTGCCTGTTCCAGCGAGCGCGAAAGGCGCGGGATATCTTTCGCCGCGAATTCGCGCGCGGATGGCGGAATTGCAATTGACCCACGCCGACCTCGCTGGAATTGCCGGCACTGGCACGGCTGGCCGCGTAACGATCAAAGATCTCGAAACTTTTCTCAGTTCAATCGAATCGCGGCCGGCCGAAAAACCGAGCGCGATTCGCACCGGTGTCGCCGATGCGATGCGCCGGAGCTGGACGCGACCACTGGCAACCGTTGGCGTTTCGGTTTGTCTCGACCCCGTTTTGGAAGATCGAAAATCGCGGGATCCGAAACCTGGCCCGGCCCTCTATGCATTACGCGCTTTGGCTCTCGCGCTTGCCGAACAGCCCAACGCCGCAGCGCGATTAATTGGCGGACGCGCGATCGGATCGAAATCGATCGACATCGGCCTCGCGGTCGAAGCCGGCGAAGGAATCATGGTGCCGGTGATTCGGAACGCCGACAAAACATCGCTGGCCGAGCTCACAACTAAATATGCTGAACTTGTCGATCTGGCGCGGCGTCGCCGGTTAACGAGTGAAATGACGGCAGGCGGGATCGCGTCTGTATCGAATTTCGGGACGTTCGGCCTTGATTGGGGCACGCCGATCCCCCTGCCCGACCAAACGATGATTCTCGGTCTTGGCGTTGGAAAGAAAGCGCCGGTCTGGGACGAATCGAAAAACGAATTTGTCGCCAAAACCGAAGCACAGATGACATTGAGCTTCGATCACCGAAGTCTCGATGGCGGCGGCGCCGGGAGATTGTTGAAGCGCGTGATCGAATTGCTCGAAGATCCTAAGAAATTGTAGGTATTGGCGATTGACCTCAATCGCCATGGCGGTTCGGTGAACCGCCGCTACCAGGTTGCGATTGGCTCCGTCGCATTTAGGTTGGGATTCCAATGCTTAAGGACAAAGAATTCGAGACGAAACGCGATCTAGACGTAATTCTGATCCCGGCCGGGCAAAAGTACACGATTCCCGCGGGCACCAAAGGCGTCATTACTCAAGCGCTTGGAGGCAATTATACAATTGCGACCGAATATGGATTGTCGCAGCTCGCCGAGAAAGATCTCGGCGCGTTGGGCGTTGAGAAACCGAAAGTCGAATCAAAAGAAAAAAACGCTGCCCGAACGAACGGCGAAGTTTCAGAGGACGAAGTTTGGACTCAGCTGAAGCAATGTTACGACCCGGAAATTCCGGTGAACATTGTCGATCTCGGTTTGGTTTACGATTGTCGCCTGATCAAAAAAGATGACGGCGGCACGCGCGTGGAAGTGAAAATGACGCTGACCGCGCCGGGTTGCGGAATGGGACCTGCCATCGCGCACGATGCCCAAAGCAAAATTTTGTCGATCGACGGTATCGATGAAGCTGAGGTGCAACTGGTCTGGGACCCGCCATGGAACCAGAACATGATCAGCGAAGCCGGGCGGATGAAGCTCGGCATGATTTAAAACGTCGGTTGCTGATCAATTAAGGTTTGAACGGGGTCGGCGTTGGTCGAACTCGTTTTGGCGGTCCATTCGAGGTCCCGTGTCGCGAGGGAGTTGGCGTCTTATTAATATGCGGCCTGGGAGTCGGATGTTTCCGGGATGGAGTCGGCCCCCTCAGGGACGGTGGAGTCGGGGTTGGTTGAACACCGGGGATATAGGTAATCGGAGTTCGTTGTGGCGGAGGCGTTGGCGTCGAACGGGAGCGGCAGTTTCTGAGCGCCTCTTCTCTGGAGCCGAAGCATTGACCATCACGCTCACGACAATCTGCAACTGGAACCTGCACGACCTGGCCGTTGATGCAGCACCAGCAAAGCTCGCCACAATGCCGCAACGCTTCTTCGCGCGTTGAGTAACATTGACCGCTGCGTTCTTTGCACTGCGCGGCATCAATCTGGACAATGTGACCATTGATGCAGCACCAGCAAAGATCTCGACAATGCTTGAGCGCCTCTTCTCTCGTCGGATAGCACTGGCCATCGCGCTCGCGACACTCTTCGGCCGTGGTCTGGACAACCTGTCCGTTGATACAACACCAACACTGACCCGGGGGAGTCGGGGTCGGCGTTGGAGACGGGCGATGAATCGGTGGCGGACACGGAAGCGGGAGCAACCAGCAGGGCGGATTTTCCGGCGGACACGGCGGATGATTGCCAGGAGGCCCATGC
>JAJPJU010000231.1 GCA_021324035.1 Spartobacteria bacterium
AGACCGAGCTCGGTCTCGAGTCCGACAATTCCAAACGGCGCCTGATCGAACTCAACTTCTTTTTCGAATCCGGCGTGAGGCGCGTGGTCCGAGCACAGAATCGACAACGTGCCGTCGGCAATTCCATCGAGAATGGCTTCGACATTCGCCTTCGTCCGCAGCGGTGGATTCATTTTGTAGTTGGTGTCGAAATTTTGGATCGATTCATCGGTTAGCGCGATGTGATGCGGGCAAACTTCTCCGCTGATCTTCACTCCACGCTTCCGGGCTTCACGAATAAGCCGCACGCTGCCGGCCGCGCTGATGTGCTGGCAATGAATGTAGTGGTCGCACAATTCCGCCAGCAAGATGTTGCGCATGACGATCGCTTCCTCCCCCGCCGCCGGCCAGCCTGGCAATCCCAGCAAAGTGCTCCAGTAACCCTCGTTGACCACGCCATTGCCGACCAGGTTGTAATCCTGGCAATGATCGAGCAACGGCAATCCCACCATGCGCGCGTACTCAACAGCGCGCCGCATCAGTTCGTGGTTTTGCACGCAATGACCATCGTCGGTGATCGCGACGACCCCGGCCCGGCCTAACGAGCCAATCGGCGCCAATTCTTCGCCCGCGATATTTTTTGAAATCGCGCCGGTCGGCAAAACATTCACGCACGCGGTTTCGGCCGCGCGATGTTTGATCCAGCCAATCGTTGCCGGATTATCCGCGGCGGGCGAAGTGTTTGGCATGCAAACAATGGTGGTGAATCCACCCGCTGCAGCCGCCCGCGCGCCCGACGCAATTGTTTCCTTATGACTTTGTCCCGGTTCGCGCAGATGCACGTGCATGTCGATCAACCCGGGGCAAACGATGAGATTCTTGGCATCAATCTCATCGGGTTGAGAGTTGAGGGTTGAGAGTTGAGAGCGTTCCGCGATTTTGCCGTCGATAACAACAACGTCGCCCACCTTGTCGCGCCGATTCGCGGGATCGATCACGCGGCCGTTCTTGATAATCGTCGCGGTCATTGCTGGAAATTTTCGCCTAGAAACTCCGGCAGGAGCGAAATGTCTCTAGCTCGGTAATTCAAAAAGCGCCCAAGCTCCGTAGGAGCGACATGTCCGGTGCTGCTCCGAATGGAGCTAGCCTGTTCGTTGGTGGTTCGAACTATAAATGTGGCGCGCCTAAGGCGCTGAGATGGGCTTGTCGAGCAAGCTGTCACGTTGAAATTCCTCCGCAGAGATAAAGGACCGCCATGCGGACGGCGAGGCCGTTGGTCACTTGATCGAGGATGACGCTTTGCAGGCCATCGGCGACTTCGCTGTCGATCTCGACGCCGCGATTGATCGGCCCCGGATGCATGACCAGGCACTCGGGCTTTAAAAGTTTTGCGCGTTCTTTGGTAAGGCCGAACAGCGTGGTGTATTCGCCGATCCCCGGGAAATATTCCTTGCGCTGACGCTCATGCTGGATCCGCAGCAAATTAACCACATCCGCCTGGGGCAGGACGTCGTCGATCTTGTAAGAAACCTTCACCCCGAGTTTCTCGAATTCGCGCGGGACAAGCGTGCTCGGCCCCACCAGGGTGACATTGGCGCCGAGTTTCGTTAGGCCAAAGATATTTGAGCGCGCGACGCGGCTGAACAAAATGTCGCCAACAATTGCGACGTTGAGTCCGGCAATCTTTCCGCGCTTCTCGCGAATGGTGTAAATGTCGAGGAGACCCTGGGTCGGATGTTCGTGAGCTCCGTCGCCGGCGTTGATCACGCTCGATTTCAATCGCTGGGCAAGAAACTGGGGCGCACCGGCGGAACTATGGCGCAAAACCAGAATGTCGGCGTGTAACGCTTCCAGATTACGCGCGGTGTCTTTCAACGTCTCCCCTTTCGTCAGGCTCGAAGTCGAAGCCGAAATGTTGATCACGTCGGCACTTAAGCGAAAGGCGGCCAGCTCGAATGAAGTTCGCGTTCGCGTGCTGGGCTCGACGAAGAAGTTGACCAAAGTCCTGCCCCGGAGCGCGGGCACTTTTTTGATTTCGCGCGTCCCGACCTGTTTGAAGGCATCGGTGGTTTCGAGAACGAAGCCGATTTCTTCCGCGGAGAGTTCGCGAAGTCCGAGCAGATCTTTTCTGTTCCAACGCATGGTCATGTGGTTTGGGGAGCGCATGCGTCTAGCATGCGGGCGATTGCGTCCTCGCGATCGCGAACTCTTATTTCCAACGCACGACTCGTAGTCTCGTGTTCAGGTGAGGAAGATTGTTCCTGCGAGACGCCGAAACCAGCACGCCAGAGGCGTGCGCTCCCCAGATTGCGCGCGGTCCAACTTGTTCGTAATTCGAAAACACTCATTCTTTGAACAACCAAACTCCGTCCGGTTCGTTATCGACTTGCTGCAGTCGCACTTGAATTTGTTCGCGAGTCGCGGTCGGAAGATTTTTGCCGACATAATCGGCCCGAATCGGCAATTCGCGATGACCGCGATCGACCAGCGCCGCCAGTTGAATGCGGGCCGGCCGGCCAAAGGAACCGATCGCGTCAAGGGCCGCGCGTGCGGTGCGGCCGGTGAAGAGAACGTCATCGACGATAATGACGGTTCGTCCTTCAAGCGGTAGCGGAAGTTTCGAGGCATGCACCACCGGCAACTCGGCCCGGGTGCCGACGTCATCCCGATGCATCGCCACGTCGATCGTTCCGGTCTCGATGTCGACCTTGGAAACTTCGCGAATGAATTCACCGAGACGTCGAGCGATCTCGATCCCGCGCAACGGAATCCCGGCAAGGATCACTGATTTTAGATCGGCATTCTGCTCGATGATCTCATGAGCAATCCGGCGCAGAGCGCGCCTGATCGCGTCGGCGTCCATGATTGGCGTCGGAGCCGAAGTGGCCGGTTGAGTCCGGCTGATATTTTTGTGGTCGTCTTTCATCTGCATCCTTCGCGACCTCACTGGATCGCGTTAAAGGTGTACAAAATTTAGGAGGCTGCCTTTTCTGTGCGAGCCTCCTTCAATCGTTTCGCTCTCCAATTGGAGCGATGTTTCACGATCCAATCGAGCAGTGCTTTTTCAAAGCCGATGTCTTTGCCGGCTTTTTCACTCTCGATCCACTTATGTTTCAAAATCTCCTCCCGCTCGGCCAGGAACTCCTTGTAGAGCACCGAGTTTTTGACGAACTGGGAAGCCTGGGCTTGGGGCATGTCAGTGGCCTTTTCCATAAAAATCACAATTGGTCAACACCAAGTCACCTGTGACCAGGTATGACGAAGCATCAGCCATACCTATTTAACCCAAGCCCATCTCGCGAGTTACGCAAGCTTCTCGCGAATAGCCTGCGCGATTTTTGAGAATTCCCGGGCCACAGGCGATTGCGGGTCCTCTGCCACTATCGGATGCCCGCGATCTCCCGATTCCCGGGTGGCGATATCGATCGGAATCTGGCCCAGCAAGGGAACTCGAAGCCGTTTCGCCTCACGCTCGCCGCCGCCGCTCCCGAAAATGTCGTAACGTTTGTTGTCGGACGGCGAAATGAAGTAGCTCATGTTCTCGATCAGACCGAGAACCGGAACGTTCACTTTCTCGAACATGGTCGCGGCTTTTCGTGCATCAATGAGCGCGACTTCCTGCGGAGTGGTCACGATCACGGCTCCCGACAGCGCCACCGTTTGGACAATTGTGAGTTGAATGTCGCCGGTGCCAGGCGGGAGATCCAAAATCAGAAAATCCAATTCGCCCCACTCGACTTGTCGCAGAAATTGTTGGGTGTAGCGCGTCACCATCGGGCCCCGCAAAATTGCCGGTGAGGTGTCGTCGAGAAGAAATCCCATCGACATCAATTTCAAGTTGTACTGCTCAATGGGAATGATCTTGTTCTCATCCGTCGCGGTTGGACGTTCCCGCGTCCCGAACATCGTCGAAATGCTCGGCCCATAAATATCGCAATCGCACAAACCGACCCGCGCTTTGGCTTTTTCCAGAGCGATTGCAAGGTTTGCCGCCACTGTCGATTTACCGACTCCGCCCTTTCCGCTCGCCACCGCGATCACGTGTTTGATTCCGGGAAGACGTTGGGGTCCAACCTGAGCGCCCGCTCCGGCCGGGGGCGCGTGAATATCGATTAAAACTTTCGCCGTCCGAACGCCGTTGAGTGCGTGCAAAACTTTCTCAGCATCGTTTTTGATCGTAGCCGGAACATTTGGATCGTTCGTAGCCAGAGCGAGTTGTACTTTTATTTCGCCGTCATTAACGTCGATGCCTTTGATCAAACCGAACGACACAATGTCCCGGCTAAAGCCGGGGTAACGCACGGCTCGCAACGCTTCGCGAACTTGATCTTCAGAAATTGGCATTACTGCAACCTAAGCCTGCCTCTTGCCCAGTAAAGACGCAGTGACAATTCTTTCTTGAAAACGATGAATGATCCGAACAGCATCGACGCCATGAAGAAACGAATCTCCCTTGCTTTGGTTGTTATCAGTCTCGCGTTATTCACCGGCTGCGCGATGTTCCAGGAAAGCGGTCAGTCCGCGCTGGTCGGGACCTGGACAAATTCGCTGGGAACAGTTTGGGCGATCAAAGCTGATGGAACCATGCAGGTCAGCCTGCACAAGAACCATCATGTTGATGTTTCAGGTAATTATACTGTCACCGGCGACACGCTGAACATTCAGGAAACACACGGTGGCCCTGGCCCGAAGGCCTGCAAAGGTCCAGCGACCTACAAGTTCCAACG
>JAJPJU010000325.1 GCA_021324035.1 Spartobacteria bacterium
CCGCCTGTTTAAGAGGGCAATTTTTTCGCGCGCACTGCCTGCAAATCTGAAGCGACGCCTTGGAGCCGGGAAATAATTTCTTCCAGATTGGGCATTGATTCGGGCAATGGATTTTTCCCGTCACCGGTCGAGGCGAGAGCATCTCTCAACTCCTGCAAGTCGCGCCTGAGCTCGAAATTAGCAATCACCAGTTGGCCCACGATTTTCAACGCTTCCTTTTGCGCATCGCTAAGGGTGTGCGGCACGTGGTCGATCACGCAAAGTGTGCCCAAAACATGGCCGTCCCGCGCGGCCAAGGGCTCGCCCGCATAAAACCGGATGTTAAGATCGCCGGTCACCAGAGGATTATTTGCGAATCGCTCGTCCTTGGTCGCATCGGGCACAACGAACAACTCCGGTTGCATGATCGCGTGTGTGCAAAAAGCCTGGGCCCGCGGCGTCTCCTGAACGTCCAGACCGAATTTCGACTTAAACCACTGGCGATCGCTGTCGATCAGGCTAATCAACGAAATCGGCACGCCGCAGATCAGCGCCGCCAATCTCGTTAGTTCGTCGAAATGCTCTTCCGGCTTGGTGTCGAGAATCTTATAGGCGCGCAGGGTGCGCAATCGTTCGCCTTCATTAGCCGGCACGGGATAAGGCGTCGCCATGAACTTACGCTAACGAAAATCAACGCGATTTCCAACCGCCCACAAACGGTGGTTGGCGACCGCCGATCGTGTTCTTGTCACTTGCCACTCGTCACTTGGCACTGTTTTGGAATAATTTCCGGCCATGGAGAGCAACCGGGTCGAAGCGTTCAGCGACGGCGTCTTCGCAATCATCATTACGATCATGGTATTGGAACTGAAAGTTCCGCACGGATCGGATTGGGCGGCTCTCCAACCAGTTGTCCCGATTTTTTTCAACTACGTGCTGAGCTTCGTTTACCTCGGCATCTATTGGAACAACCATCACCATTTATTGAAAGCGTGCGGACGCGTCACCGGCGGCGTTCTCTGGGCCAACCTTCATTTGCTTTTTTGGCTGTCCCTTTTTCCTTTCGTGACGGCCTGGCTCGGCGAAAACTACGCCAGTCCCGCTCGGACTTTCGCGGCCGTGCCGTCCGCGCTTTACGGCGCGGTGTTATTGCTCGCCTCAATCGCTTACTTGATTCTGCAAACGACACTCATCAATGCGCAAGCTGAGGGTTGTGAATCTCAACTTGCTCTCGCTCTCGGCAACGATTGGAAAGGAAAGCTGTCGCCAATTCTTTACGCCATCGCGATCGCCAGCTCGTTCATTCATCCATGGATCGCCGGTGGCATCTACGTTCTTGTCGCGCTGATTTGGCTCGTCCCCGACCGCCGCATCGAGCGAGCGTTACTCGCGGACCGATGACTTCAGCGTTGCAGTATTTCGGCGTTTCAGATTTTGTTTGCTGGCTCTTTCCCGTTCTCCTTCCGCCACTAACCGTCGCGCTTGCGCGACGACGAGTTTCCCGACCAAATTCTCAACCACTGAAGTTCTTTCAGTCTTTTCAGTTTCTTCCGCGTGCAAGACCTCGCGATGAGTGAATCGGTTACAACTTTTTCTTCAACCTGCTCAATTTCTCATTCAACGCGCCTAACGAGGCTCGTTGTCTAAGTCGGCATGAAACTCAGGATTTTTACGATACTTGGAAGCTTCGCGCTGTTATTAATCGCCGGATGCGCGAGCGATTTCGAATCGACCTCAAGCGGCTCGGAACCCAGTTCCGAATCGACCTCAAGCGGTTCGGAATCCAGTTCCGGCGTCGATACCTCGTCGATCGACGAATTCAATGCGAACCAGCAACGGATTAACGAACAAATGGCGCTTGATGCTGCCAACGCCGCCGCCTTTCAGCAAAATGCTGGCGCGATGGCCGCTGCTCAGCAGACCGAAAACCAAGCCAACGCTCAGTTTAATCAGAACGGACTACAGTAACCGCTTCGCTTCCAGACGCTCAAACACTGAAAGACTGATGTCGGATTTCAGCTTTTCAGTTTTCAGCTTTTTCCCAGTCCAGTCCTTCGGTCGTTATGTCGATCTTGCTGCCGCCATCGTCCGGCTTAACAAAAATGGTGAGCGACGCTGGCCCTCGTTTCCGCTTCAGGATGGAAGACTTCGACGTGATCAGGTCGCTGCCGTCGCTAATCCAACCCTGCCCTTTCAAATTTTTGGCGAGGTCCGCGCAGGCGGCCTTCACCGGCAACTTGCTCTTACAACTCATCATCTCCACAAGCGCCTTGTATTCGAAATCGCTCGCATCTTTCGTTAGGGCGAGATCTTTAATATTTAATCCTGGCGCCGCGGGCCTGGCTTCACCAGGGCCAGACTTTGAAGAGTTAGAAGCCTTCGACTTCATGGCCATCGCGTTCGCCATTGCCGTGGCCATCTCTCCATCAGCGTCGTCACTGTTCGGCTTTGACTGTTCCGCCGCCGGTTTCTCCTCGGCGACCTGATATTCCTTCGGAATTTCGCCAAGCGGCGCAACGAACTTCAATTTTACCCCCCATTTCTCGCCGAAGGTGTCGACGTCGCCGTTCGTCGTGATTTCGCCTTCGACCTTCCCGTTTTCATAAGTGAACGGCGTCGCTTCGATCGATCCGCTCGAGCTGAATCCTTTGTTTTTCATGCCGTTGTGCACAACCTGGCAGCTGTAAATCGAGCCATCTTCGTGCAGCGAGATAATCAGCGCGTTGCCGTAGTGTCCAAACATCGCGTCGTTATCGGGTTTCCTGGCCTTGGAATGATCTTTCTCGGTAAACAATAACAAAATCCCGGGTTTGTTATCGAACGGTTCGGTCCAGCGCGCGGAGACGTAATTCAGCTTCGCGTCTTTGCCGTTGCCGGTGAACGTGCCCGTCACCGTGGGTTTTACATTCGCGGCCGGTCCTCCAGTTTTTTGCGCGGTGGACGCCGACGCCGGCAGGTCTTCGTTCGCCTTCATCAGAGCGACATTGAATTTCACATCCGCGCTTCTAGGGATCATCTGCGAGGGATCGAGCGGATGGCTGAGCTTGCCAATCGCGCGCCCGTTCTCCACCTTCAACTCGGTCTTGGCGCCTTCGCCGGTAACGCCCGCGACCGACGTGTTGTTATCTGTCCCGTTCCACTGGATTAATTCGCCACTTTTCTTGAACTCAATCCTCAGGTTCGGCTTTTTGAATTCCGGAAACTCCCCCTTTTTTTCCGCGGCTCGCGCTGCCTTCAACGCCTGCGCTGTGATCGGCTGATTGCTCAGTACTATTATGATCCTGTCTTCGCCGTCGACAGTCGTCTCGTAGGCCACACCCTGCGACAATTGCCAGGTTTTCTTACTTAGAGTGACCGTGCCCTGGGCCGGCTTATCCTGCGCGAACAGCGCCCCGGCACCCAGAACGATAATCGTAGTTAACCAAAAAATTGATTTCTTTATCATAAGGTCTTCGTCGGGCCGACCTTATCGCCGCTGCAATGGTAGGGCAAGAGGTTGGGCCGAGCAGCAGCACCCAGACAAACGGCAATCATTTCTTCAACGCAGCGCTGGACACATCGTTCGCGCCGGGCGCGAATTCAGCTTTGATGAAGAGTCCTGCGACTGGCAGCTCACAGCGCTGCGTGACCACTTCACGGCCGTAAGCTAAGAGTCAGTCTTAGAAATCTAAAAAGGGGTGGGCCGAAAGGCTCACCCTTTTTTTTGGCCGCATAGCATGGCGAAGGCGGACCGCCCTCGTTAGGTCAAAATTAATTTCGGACCCACATCGCACCAGCTGTTTCAGCCAAAGCCCCGACTCAGGGCCGGTAGTTTACCTTTTCGATTTTCGCCGAACGACCGTCGTCAAGTATGATCCAGTCGCCGATCTCTGCGTTCAGCAGCTTTTTGCCGAGTGGCGATATCCAACTCACCGCGTCCGGTTCGAAATCGAGTTCGTCGACACCGATAACCGTGTGGGTTTCGGTCGCACCCTTTTTATCTTTCACAGTCACAGTTGCGCCGAACGTTACGCTTCTCGACGGCGGGTCTGGAGGATGCACGATCTGGACTGACTCGAGAATCTGTTCCAGTTCGGCCAGACGTTCATCGTTCTGGTTCGACGCGCGAAGTTTTGCGAGCTCCTCGCACAAACGGTTCCGGCCTCGCGCAGTAATATAATTCGCCGCGCCCGGCGGCAGACCCGACGCCGACCGTTTGCGACCGCTTCGCTCTGGCGGATCGACGTCTTCCTTAACAAAAGCCCTGCTCAACGCCTTACTTTGTAATTCTTACTTCTGACTTCCTACTTTTCTTTCCCTGGTCCCGGGCCAATGGTCACTTTTTCTTCAGCTGCCCGTTCGGAACTGGTCTTCCTTGTTTTTGAACAGGATGTTGAATGTGGTCAGCGATCCGTAACAGCGTGTGATGTACTGCTGGATGTCGAACTTGTCCGCTTCGCTTAGCTTGTCGTTCGCGTTCACCTTTTGCTCGAGAACGCGAAGATTATTCCGGATCATGACGATTTTGTGGAAGAACGTCTCCAGCGGAACTTCTTTCGGCTGAAGCGAGTTGTCGGCCGATTGTAAGACAAGCGTTCCGCGTTGCCAGCGATTCGCCAATCCTTCGACGACTACATCCTTTTGTTCGAGTCCAAGCGCATCAACGACTGCTTGCGCAGTCTCCTGAATCAAATTCGTGAGCGGCATCTGCAATTCAGTTAAGGTTGCGGTCGATTCGGCAGGCTGAAGATCACTCGAAGCCGGCGCGATTGTCCGCGGCGCATCATCAAACGAGATCTCCGCCGTCTGTTCCGTCAACGATCGCACCACTCCGACACCGTATTGCGGATGGCGCACCTTCATCCCGATATGAAGCGTCCCAATATTCATCTTAAGAATGCGAAGTGCGAACCGCTGAGCGCGAAGTGATCAGACTTTCAACAATCATCGGTTCGATAATCCAAATTATATCGCCGCCGAAAGCCGTCCAGTGGGTTCCGAGAGGTGAAAACTGACTTGCAACTGGTGAAAGGTTTTCATCGTTTCAGATTTCGGCCGTTGCCGAGGTCAATCGATCGTCGATCCCCCATTAACTTCTGGTCACTGGTCACTGGTCACTTGTCACTTGTCACTTGTCACTCTTAGTCAGCGGTGCCGCCGATAGGACCTTCTTCGGGGGCGATTATTTGACGAACCATTTCGAAATTGATTGCCGTTGCGCAGGAACGCCTCACCGCTGCCTCTCGAAGAGTTTCCCGGCAATCGCGGCTCGATTTTCGGCGCACGCGGATTTCGCCGGTCTGATCTGCTTTCTCCGTTCTCCGCTCTGCGTTCGCCGCCCCGACCTCGCTCGTCCCGCGGCGGCGCAGCCTGATTGTAATCGAAACCTTCCGCTTTTTTCCGGACGATCCCGCGCCCGATGAAACGCTCAAGCGAACGCAACGGCCCCTGATCTTCCGGCGTGATGAAGCTGATCGCGTCCCCGACTGCATGCGCCCGGCCCGTGCGCCCAATGCGATGAACGTAATCTTCCGATTGCATCGGAAAGTCGTAGTTCACCACGTGCGAAATCCCATCGACATCGATGCCGCGCGCGGCAATGTCGGTCGCCACCAGCACCCGGACCGCGCCAGATTTGAAATCTTTCAACGCCCGCAGCCGTTGATTCTGCGAACGATTTGAATGGATCGTGCCCGTTTTAATCCCGCTGCCTTCAAGACGACGCGCGATCTTGTCCGCGCCGCGTTTTGTCCGCGTAAAAACCAGCACCGTATCGAACGCTGGATCGCCTAACAAGTGCATGAGCAACGCCGCTTTCAAATGCGGCCGGACCTCGTAAACGAACTGGGTCACTGTTTCCGCCGGATTCGCGCGACGACCGATCTCGATAATTTTGGGCGAACGCTGAAATTCGTGGGTCAACTTTTCGATCTCATGCGAGAGCGTTGCCGAGAACATCAGGGTTTGCCGTTTCTGCGGCAGCGCTTTCACGATCCTTCGAATCGGCGGAAGAAAACCCATGTCCAACATTCGATCCGCTTCGTCGAGCACGAGAAACTCGACGC
>JAJPJU010000179.1 GCA_021324035.1 Spartobacteria bacterium
CATTAATCAGAAATCTCGGCGGGCATTTTCGAACGATTCACGGTTCGAGCCGTTGCGCTTTAACGCAAAATAGCCAAGCTAGATAGTTCCTTGCCCTGTGGTGTAATGGTAACACAGCCCCGAAAGCGTTCGGGGTTATTCATGGTTCGAGCCGTTGCGCTTTAACCCAAAATAGCCAAGCTAGATGGTTCCTTGCCCTGTGGTGTAATGGTAACACAGCGCCCTTTGGAGGCGTTATTCATGGTTCGAGTCCATGCGGGGCAGCTTTCCAAGAAAGAGTGATGCGACTTGAATCCCTGCAACCCTTGTTTTCGAATCGGCGCGTGCATGGCGTCTGCGACGAAAGCCGCCGATGCAACGGCCCCCCTCATTTAAACGAACGCATCTCACGCTGCGTTCAGTCGTCGCCTATCTCGCCGGCGTTGGACTAGCTATTGGAAATGCAAATGTCGCCGAAGCGGCCGGTGTCGGCGACGATCCGGCCGGCGTCATGGGTGCGGTGGTTGCCGACGGGCTGGGCGATGGAGTCGGAGTTGGGCTTGGTTGCGGAATAATGTTTTCCCAGTGATGCAATGGCACGGTCGCCCCACCAATTTCGTCCACCAGTTTCTGGCAGCGGGCCTGGAGTTTATCGTAATCCGGCGGACCGAAGGGAGTGTCTGCCGTTCCGGGAAAAATCAGGTAGGTCACTTTCAACTCGCTCACAGGCCGGTTGTAAGGCGTTGACTGCGGATTGATTTCTTTTGCGATCCGGAAGGAGGCTTCGCCAACCTTATCGTTAGGACCGATATCGCCGACGATTGCGGGATAAATTCCATCGCCAAAAATCACCAGCGCATAGTCTCCGGTTTTCGCGCCGTCCTTTTCGTGCGCGAATGCGCCCGGAATTACGATGTAGGGATCGGTCGTGCCGATGAAGAAACTGAACTTTTGCAGCGTCGTCACTTCGGCGCGCAATTGGGTGATCGCATTCCGCAAATCGCGTTTGCGATCGGCCGTTGTCCCTGGCGCGGCGAATTCGGCCTCCGCCTTTTTCAAGCGTTCCTGCGTTCCGGCAAGGTACGGGTTCACTCCCGCGCCCTTTTTCGGCCACTTGTAACTGGTGAACGGCTTGAAATTAGTGGGCGCGCCCGTTCCCGCCGGGAGACGATCGCCGTCGGAACCGTCACAATCGACATCCATGTCGGCTTGAAGAAGCAACGCCTTGCGGTGCGTCTGCGGATGCTGCAACTGGAGGATTGTCTGACAATCGAAAAAATTGTGGCGCGACAGCAAAACATCCAGGCGTCCGAGATTTTCGCGCAGCATTCTGATTTTCGTGTCGTAAAGCTGAGCGAATAACGGCGAGACCGGCTCGGTCGGAAGCGTCGTCGAAAGCGCTGGCAGCAATTCCGGCAGCTTCGGATTCACTTTGGCCAAATCCTCAATCGTTCGATTTGGCGCCGGAATTCGCGGCTTCAATTTCAACTCGAGAACGTAACTGTCCGGATCGGTTCGCTCAGTTGTCGCATCCGTGCCCGGCGTCGGCTCGACACTCGAATGCAGGGTGATGCCGCTGAACAAACGGCCGGTCTCGAGTTTGCCGCCAATCGGAGGCGGACGGGTCGGAGACGGTTCAGGCGTTGGGGTCGCGACTGGTTCGCGCGGCGCGAAATACTGCAATCGCTCCTGTGAGATCCATCGATACAGGATCAGCGCGAACAAAACGGCCGCGATCAAAACCACCAGCCTTCGCAACATGCGTAGTGGAACGTTTGCCACCGATTACTTCTTCAACCAGGCGACGATCGCCACCACGATGCCGATCACGCTCAAGACCGACATCAGGCCGGCCGGCATCACTTTCCCGGTTCGGATAAGCTTCGGAACAAATTGCACTGCGAGTAAAATCGAAATGATTAACGCAATGACCAACCCAACGGCGCGGTTCGTCGGCAAGATCCAACCCGCAACCAGCAGCAACACCCCGGTGATTGTGCCGGCGATGATCGAAGGCAGACTGCCGGCCTTCACGTAACCAATGACGCCACCGACGATTGTCAGCACGCCGAAAATGAGAAAATAAATTTGGGTGGCGTCCATAGGGTGTTGGGACTCGTAATCCAACGGAGAAGTACTGTCCAGCGATGGAACGGCCCTCACTCAATCCTCTCCCTCAGGGAGAGGCGGACAGATAGCCTCGCGCGCCACGAATAACATTCCTTTACGCAAAAGAAAGGGAAAGGCGCTCGCATGCCAAAAGACATGAAGGCCCACTTCGCATTTCTTTCACCTCTCCCATTGGGAGAGGCAGCCGCGTTAGCGGCGGGTGAGGGTAGGCTGCGTCATCGATTCGTGCCGAGGTCTTCGATTTTCAAAATCGGGTGAACTTCCCACGCCGTCGCCCGCCAGGGATGATGATAACCTTCCGCGCTAAACCATTCGACGTTCGAACCAATGTCGCTGTCTTCTTTGTTGTGTTCGTCATCCCACAACAGATATCCGGTCACGCGGATTTTGTGCGCTTTGCTGCCGGTCGCGACAAAACTGTTGTCCGGAAGGCGCATGAACGCGGCGAGTTTTTGGATCCGGACGCCACTCCGGTAGATCAACGCCTGCGTCCGCGGCGTGATTTCACAAATAATCGGGGTTGGATCTCCTGGTTGGGTGGCGTGGTCCGCCGGCTCCGGCGACAACTCCAAATGCCAGTCGAGAAAATCTTTGCTCCGGCAATTGGTGGTTTCCGGAACGCCTTGATATCCAAGAACAAGCCAGCCCGTGAGCGACACGATTTGTTTTTCCAGTGACGTAACCTTCTCCTTTAGTTCCGGACTCAAGTCGCGCCGGTGTTTGCGCTCGATTTGGCGATCGTACTCTACGGCGCGAGCCATGAATCCTGCGAAATCGAACGAAGGAATCTTGCCGGCGATCTCAGCCGTGCCCCGATTTTTCTGAACGTTGCGCTCATTGCCGTCCTGCGTGCGCGCTACCCCGGCCACCTGGGTGAGACAATCCCAGCCGGTCAGATCGAGATCGCGCAGTTCCGGAAGTTCAGCGAACGCATTGGTTGCGAACGCGAGTAGGAAAACGAATTGGGGGCGGAAGATAGGCATGCGAATCGCGCGAATTCTAGCGTTGGGTTCCGAGAACACAAAGCGTTGTCCGGGTAGCGCACGCGTCTCGCGTGTTGGTTTCGGCGTCCCCGCCGAAACAATCTTTTCGAAACTCGAAGGAAGTTCGCGACGGTGAGACACCGTCGCCAGGCACGCGAGACGCGTGCGCTACCCGGAGGTCGTTGAAATCATTTGCGGCCGGCACGGCCGCCTCTACAGAACTATGTGCATTCGTTTCGCTACCATGACGGGCAGCTTCATTGTGAAGATGTCGATCTTTCCGAGGCCGCCGCGCAATTCGGAACACCGCTCTACGTTTACAGCGCCGGCACAATTCTCGATCACTACGTTCGGCTGGATCAGGCGCTGTCGCCGCTGAATCACCTGATTTGTTACGCGGTCAAAGCCAATTCGAACCGCGCGATTTTGAAACTGCTGGCGGATGCCGGCGCCGGGTTCGACATTGTCTCGGGCGGCGAACTTTTTCGCGCAATCAGTGCCGGAGCTGATCCGCGAAAGTGCACTTTTGCTGGAGTCGGGAAAACGCGTGACGAAATCGAGTACGCGCTGGCTCAGCGCGTTTACAGTTTCAACGTCGAGAGCGAATCCGAGCTGGGATTAATCGACAAGATTGCGCGCGAGAAAAACGTGCGAGCGCCGATTGCGCTGAGGGTGAATCCCGATGTCGATCCGCACACTCACAAATACATTTCGACCGGATCGCAGGAGAACAAGTTCGGCATCGCACTCACGGACGCGCCCGCCGTTTACGAACGCGCGGAAAAAATGCGCAACCTCGAGATCGTCGGCGTGCAGATGCACATCGGTTCGCAAATCACCGAAGCCGCACCGTTCGCTGCCGCGATCGACAAGGTTGCTCCGCTCGCTCGCCATCTGAAATCCAAATACGGCATCAAATTCTTCAGTATCGGGGGCGGCATGGGAATTATTTATCGGCGCGCCCTGGAAAGCGGCGCCGGTAAATGGTGGCACGACCACGGCGGCGAATCCTCCGCCTTCAGCGTGCCCGATTACGCCAATGCAATTGTTCCGCCGCTGCGCGACCTCGGCCTTCACGTGCTGCTTGAGCCCGGAAGGTTCCTGATTGGCAACGCCGGCATTCTGTTAACGCGCGTCCTCTATATTAAGAGCGCCGGCCAGAAGAAGTTCGTGATCGTCGATGCCGGCATGAACGATCTGATTCGCCCGGCTTTGTATGAGAGCTACCACCAAATCGTGCCTTGCCGTGCGTCTGGGTCCGACGCCGGACAAAAGGTTGATATTGTTGGGCCGGTTTGCGAATCCGGCGATTTCTTCGCGCTCGATCGCGAAATGCCCGCCGTGGCGGAAGGCGATCTTCTCGCCATCATGAGCGCCGGCGCTTATGGATTCACCATGGCTTCGAATTA
>JAJPJU010000171.1 GCA_021324035.1 Spartobacteria bacterium
GCCGCCGGCTGCGGTTCACTGTCGCGGACAATTGTGGAAGCAATCGCGGCGAAACGAAGTCACGCAATCGCACCGCCGCCCGTTGTTCTGATCGCGCAAACAAAAGCGTGAGAACCGGAATCGCGAGCAGTCCCCAAAACCAAACTGGCGCGCCAAAACTCATATCGAAGAAGATCCTGGATACTCGATCCTTGATTCTTGATCAGAAAATCCAGCATTCAGAATCCAGTATCGAGAATCGGCCAACTTTAACGTGTGTGAGATCGATCTTCTCATGGCAATTTTTTCCACACGGTTTGCGACAACAAAAGCTGTGCGACCAGCAAACCACATCCACTCATGACGCAAATCGGAAATAGATCGCGATACTCCTGATATTTTTTGATGGCGACCGTTGATTTTTCGAGCTTGTCGATATCGCTGTAAATTTGTTCCAGCGATTTTGTGTCCGTTGCGCGATAGAATTTGCCGTCAGCGATCTGCGCTACCTGTTTCAACCCGGTTTCGTTGAATTCTACGCGCTGGTTTTGATAATAAATATTCCCCAACGCATCCGTCATCGGTCCACGGGAAGTGTAGATTGGCGCGGGGGCGATGCCGTTAATCCCGGCGCCGATCGCGTAAAAATGGATTTTGAGGGCTTTCAGGGCTTCGGCGGCGGTGTCCGGTGAAATTTTCCCCGCGTTATTTTCTCCGTCGGTCAATAGCACCAGAACCCGGCTCTTGGATTGTTTGTCATTGAGCCGGTTGGCCGCCGCCGCCATCGCCGATCCAATCGCCGTCCCATCCTCGACCAGGCCAATGCGCACGCGCTCGAGATTTTGGCTCAACCAATCGTGATCGAGGGTCATTGGACTGACGACGTACGGTCGCCCGGCAAACGCGATTATTCCGATGCGATCATTAGGCCGGCCATCGATAAACTTGCGCGTGACCTCGCGAATCGCGTCAAGCCGCGTCGCTTCATCGCCTCCAATCGTGAAGTCTTTTGTCAGCATCGATCCCGAAACGTCCAGAACGAGCATGATGTCGATTCCGCTGGCTTCTACTTGAGTCAGGCTTTTGCCGAGCTGGGGCCGGGAGAGCCCAACGACAAAAATTGCCAGCGTCGCAAAAATCATGGCTCGCAAAATTTTGCCAACCCGCGCGGCGCTTTGTTTACCAATCGCGCGCAACGCCGATGTCGACGAAAATGTCAGCGCAGCGGCCGGACCGCGTTTCCCGCGCAAATAAGCGAGCAGCGGGATTACGAGCAAGAGCAGCAGAAGCCACGGACGCGCGAACGTCAGCGCAGTGTTTGCCGGCCACCAATCAAGCAAGCGCAAACTGTTCTCCTTTCACAAACCGCATCGCCTCTTCGAGGAGAAGCCGGCTATCCGACGATGTTGCTTCGTAGCGCGCGAACTTGATCAAATCGCATCGGTTCAAAAAATCTTCGAGCAGCGATTTCTCGTTAGGCGAGAACGAGGACGCTTTGGCCAGAGCGGTGAGGAATTCGACCGACGTCTGCCGGGTCACCGGCAACGCGTATTGATTCGTGACATAACGTCGCAAAATATCTGAGACGCGAATGCTGAACTGATACGGATTCATCGTCTCGATTTCGCCGCTGATCGAGTCGAGCTCTTCCAGGGCGACGTCGCGGGGCAATCGGGGGGG
Organism: Spartobacteria bacterium; assembly: GCA_021324035.1. Taxonomy (GTDB): domain Bacteria; phylum Verrucomicrobiota; class Verrucomicrobiia; order Chthoniobacterales; family UBA10450; genus AV40. The sequence continues at coordinate 1,660 of JAJPJU010000171.1, forward strand.
CGAGGCCGGCTTCGGTTTTCGCATAAACAACCACGCGACCAGACCGATGAGCGAAATTACGACGAAACTTCCCACAAAAATCAGCCACGTGGGAAGAAATGAGTAATCCACCGGCGGCGCGATCTCGTGAAAATTCTGGGCAGCGATGAAGCTCATAATCGTTATCGCAGCGCCACCCGGCGTTCGCGAGTCTTGAAGAACGCGCGCAACGCCGGCAAATAATCTTCGCTCGTTTGCAGGGTGATTGTGTCGATGTTGTTACGGCGCAGGGTTCGAGTGAGCTCGCGCGCATTCTGGTCAGCCAAATCGCTGAACTGCGTGCGAATGTTCCGGTCCGCGGTGTTGATTTCGATTTGCTCGCCGGTTTCCGCATCTTCGAGGGTGATAATGCCGACATTCGGCAACACGGTTTCGCGTTCGTCCTGAACCCGAACCGCAATGAAATCGTGGCGGCGTCCGCTGACTGCCAGCGCCTGCGAGAAATCCGCTGCTTGAAAATCGGAAATGAAAAACACTACGGCGCGCCGGGTCACGATCCGGTTCAGATAATTGAGCGCCAATGCCGGGTCCGTTCCGCGCCCGGCCGGTTCGAAAAATAGAATCTCGCGAATCAGCCGCAAGGTGTGGGAACGGCCCTTCTTGGGCGGAATGAAAAGTTCGACACGATCTGTGAACAGAAGAAGACCGACCTTGTCGTTGTTTCGAATGGCGCTGAAGGCAAGGAGACAGGCGACTTCCGCAGCCAACTCACGTTTGGATTGAGTCGAGCTCCCGAAGCTTCCGGACGCGCTCACGTCCACAATCAACATCACAGTCAGCTCGCGCTCCTCGGTAAATTTTTTCACGAACGCAGTTCCAAGTCGCGCGGTCACGTTCCAATCAATCGCGCGGATCTCGTCGCCCGGTTGATATTCGCGGACGTCTTCGAAATTCATTCCGCGTCCCTTGAAGACACTGTGGTAATTGCCGGCGAAAACTGTGTCGACCAGACCGCGGGTTTTAATTTCGAGCGTGCGGATCTTCTTGAGAATCTCCGCCGTCTTTTCCTGCAAACCGTTCATCGTTACGGAACGGGAAGGCCCGCAAAAATGCGATCGATGATGGTTTCGCTGGTGACCTCTTCAGCTTCCGCTTCGTAACTAACGATGATCCGATGCCGCAATACGTCGGGCCCGATGCTTTTGACGTCCTGCGGAGTAACATAGCCGCGTCCGTTGAGAAAAGCGTGAGCCCGGGCGCCGAGCGCGAGATAAATCGTGGCCCGCGGCGATGCGCCATAACGGATCAACCCTTCCAGGGCGAGATTGTAGACCGCCGGTTCGCGAGTGGCCCAGACAACATCGACGATGTAATCCTTCACCCGGTCGTCGATGTAGATTTGGTTCACGACATCACGGGCCGCGATGATCTGTTTCGGATCGACGATTCCCTGGACGCGCAAATCCGGCGCCGACGTGGCCATCAAATCCAGAATTGTGCGTTCCTCGGATTTTTGCGGATAACCAATGTTCAATTTGAACATGAACCGATCGAGTTGCGCTTCCGGAAGCTGATAGGTTCCCTCCTGTTCGATCGGGTTCTGGGTCGCAAGAACCAGAAACGGATCGGCGAGGGGATAAGTTTGTTCACCAATTGTGACCTGGCGTTCCTGCATTGCTTCGAGCAATGCGCTTTGAACTTTGGCCGGCGCCCGATTGATTTCGTCGGCCAGAATTAAGTTCGAAAAAATCGGCCCAAGTTTCGTGGAAAATTCGCCGGTTCGCGGATTGTAAATCAGAGTGCCGATCAAGTCCGCGGGCAAAAGGTCAGGCGTGAATTGCAGTCGTTGGAAGCCGGTCTGGATCGTTGACGCCATCGTCTTGACGGTGAGCGTTTTGGCCAAACCGGGAACGCCTTCGAGCAAAATGTGACCGTTGGCCAGAAGGCCGAGTAACAGCCGGTCGACGAGATATTTCTGACCGATGACCACGTGCGAGACTTGTTCGCGAAGCGCCGGGATCCAGCGACCGAGTTCCTGAACTTCCTGAGTGATTTCCTGCGTAGATTTCATGTATTTTTACTGACAAATTATGACAAATACGGCCGCGAAATGTTCGATTCGCACCCGAACCACTAGCGGTGGCCGCCTACACCTTTTGGCTGCGCGCTCGCAAAGTCAAAGCGATGGGCAGGCCAGGGTAGGGGACGTGCTCCCGGATCTGGCCTTCTAAATAGCGCGCATAAGTTCGCGAAAGCAGTCGAGGGTCGTTCACAAACAGCACAATTTCCGGCGATTGAAGGCGGCGCGTTTTCGATCCGCTCGATTGGGCGGCATAAAAAAGCTTCAGGCGTTTGCCTTTAACCATTGGCGGTGGATTCGCTGCGAACGCCGCCCGCATCAGGCGATTGAGGACGCCGGTTCCGATGCGCGCTTGCGACGCACGCTCGATCTTGTCGATCATTCCAAAGATCCGTTCGACGTTTTCGCCGGTGGCTGCTGAGGCGATCACCACCGGCGCATAATCGAGAAAGAAAATCCCTTCCCGCGCTTCATCCGCCAGTTCCCGAATCGTCTGACTCTTGCCGCGTTGTGGTTTCACGAGGTCCCATTTATTCAACACGATCAATGCGCCTTTGCGGGCTTCCTGAATCAAGCCGGCGATTCGTTTGTCTTGCGC
>JAJPJU010000102.1 GCA_021324035.1 Spartobacteria bacterium
CGCTTCGGACCCGAATCTGGCTCGATTCAGAATTTGGATCGATCAATTCGAGGTCGACCCCCTTCATCGGCATGCCGACGAAACCCTCGACCTCGTTTTTCGCGTCGCGGTCGTAACAGATTCCGCCGCATTCCGACGCACCGTAAAAGGAATGGATCGATAATCCGAACTTCTCGCGAAACTTTTGCGCCACCGCGATCGGCAATGGTGCGCCGGCGGAAATACACAGGCGAAGCCTGGGCAGTTTTGGAATGTCTGCCATTTCGCAAAACGCTTGATAGAAGACCGGCATTCCCGGAAACACCGTCGCGCCTGTTCGCGCGAGATCGTCGAGAACAGCCCGCGGCGTGCGATCACGACTTATGACGATCGGGACACCGCGCGCGATCAAGGGAGTGAGCAAGTTGCTGAATCCGTAGGAGTGCGAAACCGGAATAACACCGAAATTCAGGTCGGCGTCGGTCATTCCCATCGTGTCGCAGATTTGGTCGCAATCGGCGAGTAATTGCTCACTCCGAAAACGAATCATGCGCGGAAGCGACGTGGTCCCGGAGGTCAACTTGAAAAGCACCGGCGGTTTTCCGGCCCAATCGGTATCTGCGGCCTGGGACGATACCGACACCGCATCGTTGACCTGCCGAGGACTGGCAGATTCGTCGAGTGGGAGAAAAATGTGTTCCTTCCGAAGGGATGCGAGGAACAAGGAGGGTGAGTCCATGTGATTTCCACCTTGCATTGCGGTCACATGGCAGGGCGGCTTGTTGGCCTCAATCCTGGCATGATCCGCCGCATGTTTCTCGATTTGCCGAAAAGTTCGAACCGCTTTCCCCGCCGTATCGAAAATGGCCGGTGAATCGCCCTTCCGGGCCAGAATTTCCTGCCATCTCTCGAGCAAAACGTCCCTTTGTTTCATTGCTTGCGTAATCGGCGTCCGCAGTTAGATTCGGCGCTCATTTTGAACGAATGAAAGCGGACATTCATCCAGAATATTACGAGACCGACATGGTTTGCGCGTGCGGCGCGGTTTACAAGACCCGCTCGACCCGACGCGACATTAGAATCGGTATCTGTGCCGCTTGTCATCCGTTTTTCACCGGCGAGCAGAAATTTGTCGATACGGCCGGTCGGGTGGAGAAATTCACCAAGCGCTACGGCAGCGCCAGAGCCACACGCACCGGTAAGAAGGGTTAGCTGGTAGTAGAGCCCCGAACGCTTTCGGGGCTTTTTGTGTGGCCGACACGGCCGCCACTACACATTCATGGACTTTGAGCCTCTCATCCAACGCAAGCGCGAACGGTTCGATCAACTCGAAAGCGAAATCGCCGATCCCAAGCTGTTCGATAACCGGAAACGCGCGGGCGAAATCATGCGCGAGCACGCCAGTATCAAGGATTTACTGGCGAAATGGGACCAGTTGGAAACCGCGCGCAAGCAGCTCGACGACAATCGCGAGTTATCCAGCTCACGTGACGTCGAGATTGCCGCGATGGCGGATGACGAGATTCCGGACCTGGAAAAACGCGTCGCCGAGTTGGAGCGTGATCTGCAGATTGGGCTGCTTCCTCCCGACGAGAACGAAAACCGCGATGCGATCGTCGAAATCCGGGCCGGGACCGGAGGCAGCGAAGCGGCCATTTTCGCGGCTGATCTATATAGAATGTACCACCGCTATGCAGAATCGGCCGGGCTTAAGGCCGAAGATCTCGAGTCGAGCGCGTCAGAACTGGGCGGGCTCAAGGAAGTCATTTTCAAAGTTTCGGGCGAGTCCGTGTTCCGGAAGCTTCGCTACGAGAGCGGTGTTCATCGGGTGCAACGGGTGCCGGCGACTGAAGCGCAGGGAAGAATTCACACGTCCACCGCGACGGTCGCGGTGTTGCCGGAAGCGGAGGACGTCGACATTGAGCTGAAGCCGGAAGATTTGAGAATCGAAGTATCGCGGGCCGGTGGACCGGGTGGCCAGGGCGTGAACACAACGGACTCAGCCGTCCAGGTTATGCACATTCCAACTGGAACGATCGTTCGTTGTCAGGACGGCCGGAGTCAGTTGAAAAACAAGGAGAAGGCGATGTCGATTTTGCGGGCGCGACTGCTCGAACGAAAACAGCGCGAGGAACAGGAAAAATACAGCGCCCAACGCCGCGGCCAGATCGGCACCGGCGGGCGCGAAGAAAAAATCCGCACCTACAATTTCCCCCAAAACCGCCTGACCGACCACCGGATAGGGCTGACTCTATATAATCTGGATCGGGTGATTGATGGCGACCTCGAAGACATGATCAAGGCTCTGCAGGCCGCTGATGTCGCAGAACGCTTGAAGGAGTCGTCAATTGCGTGATTCGGACGTAATCAACCCAATGGCTGACATTTTCCTGCGCGGAGCAATTGAAGAAGCAAAGCGCGGTTTAAGCGAAGGTGGAATTCCGATCGGTTCGGTTCTTGTTTGCGATAATCAAATCATCGGACGCGGCCACAATCAGCGCATTCAAAAAGGTAGTGTGATTCATCACGGCGAGATGAACTGCCTCGAAAATGCCGGCCGCCAAAAAGCTGACGTTTATCGCCAGTGCACCATATACACGACGCTGTCGCCGTGTCCGATGTGCACCGGCGCGATTTTACTTTATCGAATTCCAAGCGTGGTCATCGGCGAAAATGTGACCTTCAAAGGCGCGGAAGATCTGCTCCGGGACAGCGGTGTGAACGTCGACGTTGTTCAGGACCCGGAATGCATCCAAATCATGCGCGCGTTTATTGCGGCGAATCCGGGATTGTGGAACGAAGACATCGGCGTCTGACTCATGACGTTGCTCGAAGTGTTACAATCGACCACCGGTTACTTTGAGAAGCACAAGCTCGAGAATCCGCGATTGAACGCCGAGCATCTGCTGGCGCACGTGCTTGGAAAAACTCGAATGGATATCTACCTCGAATTCGAACGCACCCTTTCCGAAGCCGAGTTGCAGCCATTGCGAGAGCTGGTGAAACGTCGCGGCCAGGGCGAACCACTTCAACATTTATTGGGCACGGTTGAATTTTGCGGACAGATTTTCGCGATCGACAACCGCGCTCTGGTCCCGAGACCGGAGACCGAAGAACTCGTTGAATCGCTAATTGCGGAATGCGAATCGCGAAATGCAAAAACAATCGTGGACGTTGGAACGGGAAGCGGAGTAATCGCACTCAGTTTGGCGAAGAAGTTTCCAGAAGCGAAAGTTTGCGCAGTCGATATTTCGGAGGAAGCGCTCGCGCTGGCGCGAGAAAATGCGGCGCGACTTGGGTTGGCTGAGCGAGTTGAATTTCGAAAAGGCGACCTTCTCGAAAATTTCACAGAAAGATTCGATGTGATTGTTGCGAATCTTCCCTACGTTTCCATGAATGACCGGCATCTTCTCGCGCGCGAAGTGCTGCATGACCCGGAGGTAGCGCTTTTTGCCGGACCAATGGGTGATGAATTGGTTCGACGCCTGATTGACCAGGCGGCTCAGCATTTGAGTCCGGGTGGCCTGCTCGCCCTCGAAATTGGGATCAATCAAAGTGAAGGCCTGGCCGGATTTTTACGTCAAAAAAATTATCACGACATCCAGTCCAAAAAGGACTATTCAGGTATCACGCGTTTCCTCTTAGCAAGGTATGGATAAGATCCGTATTCACGGTGGGCGGCCGCTCAGTGGTTCGATTAAAATCAGCGGGTCGAAGAATTCTGCCCTGCCAATTCTGGCTGCTACTCTTTTGACCAAAGAACCGTGCACCATTCGGCGGGTGCCGGATCTAAGCGATACGAATTACATGCTTCAGATTCTGAAGCATCTTGGTGCGGAGGTGGAACGCGCCAGCGGTACTGTCAACATCGCGTCGGCCCGAATCGAATCGATTGCTCCCTACGATGTGGTTCGCAAGATGCGCGCGTCGGTTTGCGTGATCGGTCCGCTGCTTGGCCGGTGCAAAGAAGCGACCGTATCGATGCCGGGAGGGTGCGTTATCGGCGACCGCCCGATCGATTTACATTTGAGAGGCTTCGAGGCGCTGGGTGCGGCGGTTCGGGTAGAAGGCGGCAACATCAAAGTGTTTGCGCCGAAATTAACCGGAGCGGTCGTCAATCTTCGCGGCAAGTTTGGCCCGACTGTACTCGGCACCGATAATGTGATGATGGCAGCCGTTCTGGCCGATGGGACAACGGTGATCGAAGGAGCCGCCCAGGAACCGGAAGTCGTCGATCTCGCAAATTTTCTAAACAAGATGGGCGCGAAGGTTGAGGGCGCCGGAACGCGACGAATCATTGTTGAGGGCGTTAAAGAGCTGCACGGCACCGAACACGACATCATTCCGGATCGCATCGAAACCGGAACTTTTTTGGTCGCGGGTGCTATTTGTGGAAAGGGAATCACGGTTAAGCGTGCGGACGCGGCACATGTCACTGCGGTCACCAATGCGCTGTTAAGTTGCGGCTATCGAGTCGAAACCAAGGCCGACACCATTTCGGTATTTCCAAACGGCACTTCGAAACCCCTCGAAATTTCGACCGAACCTTACCCCGGTTTTCCGACCGACATGCAAGCCCAGATGTGTGCGCTCCTTTCCACCACCAAGGGGATCAGTGTAATTACGGAGAATATTTTCCCGCAGCGTTACATGCACGTCGCTGAATTGAAGCGAATGGGCGCGCAGGTCGATCTGGAAGGATCGACGGCAGTTATTCAGGGAGTCGATCATTTGTTAGGCGCGCCGGTGATGGCGAGTGACCTGCGGGCATCGGCCGCCCTGGTGCTTGCCGGATTGAAGGCAGAGGGAGTTACCGAGGTCAGCAGGGTTTATCACATTGACCGCGGTTACGAGCATCTTGATGAAAAACTCAGCGAGCTCGGCGCCGAGATCGAACGCGTCAAAGCATAGAGGCGGAAAATCCCAATTTTCAATTTCGAAACTCGAAACAAATGCGAATGATTAAAATTCGAAAAGCTGTGCAGTTTCCTTTTGATTTCTTCGAATTTGTATTTCGTGCTGGTTTCGAATTTCGGATTTCGAACTGCCAGTTTGTCGCCTGCTCAACCAAATAATTATGGACCAACAATCTTCTCCTCCATCCACTCCTGCCGGAACTACTTCATCCGAAATACGCAACTGGTCGGTGCTTTGTCACGCCAGCGCTCTGGCCGGACTATTTTTTCACGTGCTCGGTTTTTTTCTTGGTCCATTGATCGTGTGGTTGATCAAGCGCGATGCCTCGTCCGAGATCGACGCCAACGGAAAAGAATCGGTCAACTTTCAAATCTCAATGCTGATCTATCACGCAATCGCGTTTATTCTCTGCTTCGTCCTGATCGGTATCCCTATTTTGATCGCACTCTGGATTGCCGACATTGTCTTCGTCATCATTGCTTCGGTGAAAACGAGCAACGGCGAGTTTTACCGTTATCCCCTGACGATCCGGTTCTTGAAGTAGGGCATTAGAGATTTAACGATTTAGTGATTTAACGAATCGCGAGCTCTTCGGATTTGTTTCGAGATTCGTCATTCGAGATTCGTCATTTTTTCTCCACAAGGGCTCGCAATTTTCTGAGATTAATCACATCTTCGCGCATCTCTTTGCCTTTGGGAGTTTCGAGCACTTTTGGGATTTTTCGAAACCGCCGGTCGGTCATGATGAATCGAAACGCGTCGAGCCCGATTTGCCCCTTGCCGATGTGCTCGTGCCGGTCGACTCGCGAGCCGCGGGGCGTTTTGGAATCATTGACGTGGATCGCGGCCAAATGTTTCAGGCCAATCAGGCGATTGAACTCTCGAAATGTTTTTCTGACGCCGGCTTCGCTGCCGATATCGTAGCCGGCGGCGAACACGTGGGCCGTGTCCAGGCAAACGCAAAGCCGCTCGGGCTCGCGCACGCTCTTAATAATATGAGCGATTTGCTCGAACCGATGACCGAGACATGAGCCCTGTCCGGCTGTGGTTTCTAAAGCGATCCGCGTTTTCACTTTTGGAACCTTGCGAAAGACGGAATCGATCGATTTGGCAATCTTATCGAGACCCGCTTCTTCGCCGGCGCCGAGATGCGCGCCGGGATGCAAAACCAGGAACGGAAGCTCGAGCTGATCCGCCCGCGTTAATTCCTCGGCAAGCGCGCGGATTGAGTTGGTCAGAAACTGCGGATTTGTGGCCGCGGGATTGATCAAATAATTGGCGTGAGCAAAAATCGACCGCAGTTCGCGGCGTTGCCGATGTTCAAGGAACGCTCGAATTTCCTCACGGGTCAGCGGACGGGCAAACCATTGCATGTTGTTCTTCACGAAAATCTGGATGGCGGTGCATTGGATTGAGCAGCCGCGCTCGATCGCGGTGTGGACGCCGCCGCCAATCGACATGTGAGCACCTAGAAGAACTTCGGATTTCGTCATTTCAGTAACACCGCGGCTTTAGCCCGGTGATGATTGCAAACGAGCGAGTAAGCCGTTTAAACGGCTTTGACGTTTGGGAGTTCCAACACCGGCCTGAAGGCCGGTGTTAATGAAAACCGCTACGTAATCTTCGACAAGTATTGCGGCAGCATGTCGCACCAGTAATTCCAATCATGGCCGCGCCATTTTCCGTCATCGAGCCAATGCTGAATGCCTTTGGAGTTTAGAATTTCGGAGAGCCGGTATGATTCGTGACGGGTGTTATCCCATTCGCCGGTGCCGATAATGATGCCCATGTGGTTGTATTTCCACGGATCGGTCGTGTTCGGGAGATATTCATAAGGGCTATTGAAATAAATGTTGTCGTCCCAGTAGCCGTTGAAGAAATCGCTGATGTCGAACGATCCACTCAAGGAAATGAGGTGGCTGACTGTATCGGGATAACGAAACGCGACGTTGGCCGCGTGATAAGCTCCCAAACTTGCGCCGGTCACCGCCACCCGATGGCAATGGCATTCTTTTCGCGCGAGATCGAACACGTCATTCACGATAACCCGTTCGTAGGCGTTGTGGGTTTTCATTCGATCGGCCGGATGAATTCCCTTGTTGTAAAAACTTTCCAAGTCGATCGCGTCCGGACAATAAACGGTCACTTTCCCGGCGTCGACAAAACCGGCGATCGAGCCGACCAGGCCGAAGTCCCTGTTCTGGAAATAACGGCCGAACGAAGTCGGATAGATAATCAGTGGCAGCCCGCCGCCATTGCCGAACGCGAGCATTTCAAAATCGCGACTAAGCCAGGGGGTGTACCAGCGGATATAACGTTCGTTCATGGGTTCGGAATAACTAGACAGGATTAACCGGGTTTACACGTTGGAAATCTTTCGAAGGGGCGCATTCTGCCGAATCGTAAACGGTCCTGTAAATCCTGTCTTTCTTGTCTCAAGCCGGTGGACAAAACCGCCATTTTCAACGAAGCGTCTCGTTTCTCATGGCCAAACACACTTTGACCGGCAACATCAAACGGCACCGCGCCTTTCCTTCGAAAGTGCTCGGGAACCGGCGCGACGTGCTGGTTTATCTGCCACCGGGCTATTCGCGATTTTCGCGCCGCCGGTATCCGGTCCTTTATTTGCATGACGGCCAAAATGTTTTCGATGCTGCGACGTCTTTTGCGGGGGTTGAATGGGGCGTGGACGAGACGGCGCAACGATTGATTCGGCAGAAAGCAATCGAGCCGTTGATCATCGTGGCGATTTCAAACATGGGCGAAGAGCGAATTCATGAATACGCGCCGACCCCGGGCGTGATTACCCCGCATGATCGGCCCAAAAAACGCAGCCGCGGTTTGGCCGGCATGTATGGGCGATTCCTCACTCAGGAATTGAAGCCGTTTATCGACCGAAAATACCGGACCAGGCCGGAAGCGGAGTTCACCGGTTTGGGTGGATCTTCGCTGGGTGGATTGGCCACTCTGGCGATCGGAATTATTTTTTCGGACACTTTCCGGCGTTTGATGGTGATGTCACCGTCGGTTTGGTGGGACGACTTCGCGATTATTCAAATTCTTGGATTCGTCCGCGAAAAACTGCCGCTGAAAATTTGGCTCGATATGGGGACCGGCGAACCGGAGTGGGAACAAGTCCGCGACCTTCGCGCCGCGTTGGTCGACTGCGGTTGGTGTCACGGGGTCGACCTTCAGTATCACGAAATTCCCGGCGCCGGTCACAATGAAGGCGCCTGGGCGGCGCGGGTTGAGCCGGCTTTGCGGTTCTTGTATCCGCCGCGGTAGGGGCGATTGAGCCCAATGTCATGGCGGCTCGGTGAGCCGCCGCTAACCTACTTCGCTACCTACTGCAACGCTTTCCCGTAAACTTGAAAGACGCGGGTGAAACCGCCGGCGAATTCCCGATCCTTTTCAAAACTAAATTCCTGTTTTGCCGGCAACCATTCCAGATGCCGCGGTCCGTCGGGATGATTTGGGTCGTAAACCAGATAATGATCGCTGCCGTCGGGCGATCGCGAAAGGCTGTGTTTGTAAACAAGGACGGAATGATTGATGTGAAGGATCGGAAAATCTGAGAGGTAGGCGATGAAAAATTCGCCACCCGCAAGCGCGCGCTCGAGCTCGGCGTGGGTTTTTTCCTGATACCTTTTGCTGTGCTCGTAAAACATTCGGACATTTCCCGGGCGCAGATAGACCACCCAGCCGAGACCGATGTTCCGCTCCATCAGATCCGTCTTTGTTGCACTGAGCTCGCGAAGATTGCAATAACCCGGGATAACCACGCGTTTTTCGGCCGGCAGTGGATCACGCCACGGTTGGCGCCGGGTTATGTTGCGGACGCGCTTTGTCAGCTCGCGATCGTCCACGCGCGGAGCCTTCGGTTCGAAGCGGGCGAACTTGTAAAACTGATCGACCGTGCGGGTCATCACGAAACAGCGGCGAGAGTAGTGGTGGCCGTACTGGTTCTTGTGCGAGACAATGTGGCCGTCCTCATACGAAAATACGGTCCAGTTGGCGAAGCTCAGAGTGTCCCGGTGAAAATCAAATCCGGCGCTTGAACTTGCCTTCGCTTCGCAGAATGCGAACAGGATGGCCGCAAAATATCCCCAAAATCTCCAAACCGCGGATCGCATCACTGATTATGAACGTCCGGAATTCGATTTGGCTTCGGCAAAATTTCCGAGTCCCCGGAATTTCTTGTAACGCTTCTTCAACAGCTGATCGATCGGCTGTTCGAGAAGTTTCGCCAGATTTTTGCGCAGCGCGCTGCCGAGGTTGAACGCAGCGGTTTCATAGTCGCGGTGTGCTCCGCCTTCAGGTTCGTCCACGACTTCGTCGACAACTTCCAGCTTCAGTAAATCCTGGGCGGTGAGTTTCAGCGCTTCAGCCGCTTCGGCCGCATGCTTTCGATCCCGCCACAGAATTGCGGAACACGCTTCCGGGCTGATCACTGAATAATATGCGTTCTCCAAAATCATAACGTGGTCGGCCACGCCAATTCCGAGCGCGCCGCCGGAACCGCCTTCGCCAATAACTGCGGCGATGGTCGGCACCCGCAGATTCATCATCTCGCGAAGATTGACCGCGATCGCTTCGGAGATGTGGCGTTCTTCGGAACCGATTCCGGGAAACGCGCCCGGGGTGTCGATCAGCGAGATCACCGGCATGTGGAATTTTTCCGCGAGCCGCATCAGCCGGAGAGCTTTCCGATAACCTTCGGGATGAGCGCAGCCGAAATTGCGCATCACGTTTTCCTTGGTGTTGCGTCCTTTTTGGTGAGTAATCACAACGCAACGGGTGGAGTCGAGCGTGGCCAGTCCCGCCGGCATCGCTTTGTCGTCGGCAAATTGGCGATCCCCGTGAAGTTCGGTCCACCCCGTGAAACAACGATCGACATAATCGAGCGCGAATGGCCGTTGGACATGACGGGCAATTTGAACTCGCTGCCAGGCGCTGAGGTTGCCGTAAATTTCGCGCCGGGTGTCCCGCAATTTGGATTCGATCGCCTTGACCTCAGAGTTGAGATCGACGTCGTGTTCGCGCGAATGATCCTTCAAGTCCTGGAGGCGGCGTTCCAATTCGAAGATCGGCTTCTCGAAGTCGAGCGGTTGCAAGTCCATCGGGCTAATCAGTGATCGTGACGGGGGTCTTACTATTCACCAAACTGCTGAGTTCTTCCACGTCGGCTGCAGCGAGGCCGATTCCCTGAGGCGGGGCAGGTTGGACAACCTGGTGAGCGGAATCGGGCACCGCGTAAATCGTGTAGGATTGCGAGGTGAGCCGGATCCAGCGCGTGCTGCCAATGAATTCTTTGGTGCCAAATCCGACCCGTTTCCCGTCCCGCCACGCCAGGATCTCGGCGACTCTGCTGGTGACTTTTGGCGGCGTTTTGGTGGGCAACTTTTCTTCGCGGATGTGGTACTGCTTGAAAAATCCGCCGTGGTTGAGAACAACGAGCAGCTTCGGCTTGCGCTGAACCACGATTGCGAAATCAGGGTGAGAGATAAGTAAATGCTCGCCGATGTGCAGCATGGTTCCGCTCATGTTGTTCATGCGCATGATGAGTTCGGGCGTTGTTTTCATTTTGTGCGCAACTCTCGTGATCACGTCTCCGGGCTTGACGACGTATTCTTCTTTTTCCGGCGAGGGCGTCCGGGACAAAAAGATGCCGATGTTGATTTCGCCCAAAAGATCCTTGGCTTCGTCGGCATGAGGGCTGGTTGGATATTTTTGGACGAACGCGGTCAGGGCAGCGCGAGCCTCGGGCATTTTTCCATCCTGCCGCAATTTGGCCGCCGCTTCGTATTCGGGCAGGGTGAGATCGATCCGCGGCTCAGGCGTGACTTCGCCCCGCTGCTCTTTTGCGACCTGAATGTCTTCCTTGAAGACAAAGTTGTAACCGAACCAGGCGGCGCCCCCGAAAATGATAATCGCCAGAAAAAAGACAAAGAGCCACTTCATGGACAGGAGCAGAAACGTCCAACATCGAACACCGAACGTCCAACGTCGAATCTGGAACTTCGTGATTCGAAGTTCGGCGTTGGGCGTTCAGCGTTCGGCGTTTTCTTCACTGGATAGCACTCGGCGCAATCGAGTACCCAAACGAATTTTGCGATCAGGTCGCTTTTTCTTCCCCCGGGAAGAAACGGTGCCAGAGACGGCCGATGGTGCGTTCTTCCGCGTTGCTCCAGGTGTAATGGCAATCCTGGCAATAAAATTCCTTGGGAATGATTCTGAGCGCGCAAAGCAGCCCCATCAACGCCGGGGTCAGAAATTTCCGCGTCATCTGGGGATACTCGATGTTCGACGACCCGCATTGCGGACAACGGATCATGGCTGATGAGATTTCCGGATCGCTGGTCTCCCATTCGATCATCAAGGCCTGACCGCGTTCAAAATCAGCGTCATCCACCATTACTTTCGCATTCGCCAGCGGCTTCGACATGAATGCCATCTTTTGAAGGTGTCCCTCATTATGAAGGTCGGCCTTCAGTCCGCTCTCCTGAAGACGTTGTTTCAGGCGCCTGGCTTTGTCCGGTTCATTAAATGTAGCGATCGTCACCATAATGGCTCTCGTCCAAGACCATACTCATCAAAGATTAATCGCACGGCAAGTGCAAGACGCGGGCTTGGGCGAATGCCGAAGCCCGCGTGACAATGACGAAACAATGCCCGAATTCAAAGGGCCGCCAGGTTCCGCCGCATTCGCGGTCGTTCGAACTCCAGATTGCGTCGTCGTTCTGTGTTCGCCATTTCGTCACTTGAGAACGCTACCTGGCGGGAACCATTGATACAGAATCAAGTAAACGATCACGCCTGTTACAGACACGTATAACCAAATCGGCATGGTCCAACGGCCGATGCGACGATGTCTGTCCCACCGCCGCTGAAACGTCGGAATCAGGGTGACAATCACCAGGGGGAGAACGGCAAAGGCGAGCAGAATATGAGAAATGAGCAGCGGGAAATAAATCCACGCGATTAAGCCAGTGTAGCCCGAAGATTTTTCGCCCGCGTGCGCGTGGTAAACGATGTAACCAATCAGGAACGCGGTTGACGAAATCAGGGCGAGGATCATGCAGGGCACGTGGCGTTGCCAGACATTCCGGCGGATCCAGAACCAGCCCATGGCGATGAAAACGGTGCTGACCGCGTTGAAGGAGGCGTTGATCGCCGGAAGGTCGTTGATTGTCATGTCGAGCGGAGTCGAGACTCTCTAAATATTTCCGAGCTTCGTGATAGCGAGACAAGAGCGAGAGATTCCTGCCGTTCGACCCGCTCCGCTCGCTCAAGGCAGGTTAACAGTTCGGCGCCTTCGCCGCAATTAAACCGGATGCAACGTCACGTTGCCGCCCGGAAGGACAAATAGCTGACGCGGTGGAGTTGAAACACGGCGGGATCGACCCGAAGTAGTAGTTCCATGCCTCAACTCCTCGAGGAAGAAACACGGCTCGAGCGGGCGCAAAATCGGCCACCGAAGTTTCGACGCCGGCTGGCGATTTCGATTTTGCGGCTCGCGGCGGTCGCGTTGATTGCGGCTTCGATTGGCGGCGGTTGGTATCTCGCCCGCAAAGGTTTTCGCGGGCAATGGCGCTCACGCGTAGTGGAGGAATTGCATCGGCGCGGGGTCGAAGCATCGATTGGCCATCTCACGCTCGATCCGTTTCGGGGGCTGGTTGCGCGAGATGTGCGCATTTTCACTTACAAAGGCCGTCACGAAACTCTCGCCTCCATCAGCGAAATCGCGCTCGACATCAACTACGCGGCATTTTTTCACCATCAGCCGTTTCTCAATGCGTTGGATATTCGCAATGCCGAAGTCACGTTGCCGGCAAAAGCCCAGGGCGGAAAGGCCGCCGAACGTCCGCAGCTGAGAAGATTTCATGCTCACGTCTATTTTCCACCGGAACAAATTCACATCAGCCAGGCGGAAGGAATTTTTTGCGGGATTCGCATCTCCGCGACCGGTCAATTGATCAAGCGTGGCGACTTTCAACCTTCCAAGCCGCTTTCGGACGAAGAACGTGAAAGGCGATGGGGCCTGGTCCGGCGCATTGTGGCGGAATTGCAGAAGTTCAGTTACCCCGGCGCCGCGCCCTCGCTGCAGGTTAAGTTCAGCGGCGACCTCGCGAATCTCGAAGACGCGCGAGGCGAGGCAATACTCCAGGCCGGGATTGTAAAACGAAAGAATTACGAAATGCGCGACTTCGTTCTGGCGGCCGAATGGAGCGACCAAACCCTTGACATCACGCGCTGTGAGTGGAACGACCGGATGGGTGGATTTGCCGCGACGGCAAATTGGAGTCGAAAGACCAATAAGGCGAACTTCGAAGCGCGGAGCAGCCTTGATTTGAAAACGCTGCTCGATGCTGCCGACATCAGCGAGCCGCTGGCCGATGTGAGCTACAAATTACCGCCAGTGATCGACCTTTCCGGGTCGGCAGATTTTTCGCAGGCGCGGCCTCAGATGAAATTGATCGGTCACTTTGCTGCCGACAAACTCGCTTATAAAAATATTTCGCTGTCGGATTGCCACGCGGAATTTTCCTGGGACGGCGAGAGGACCTGGATTCGGGATATCCATGTTCGACATCAAACGGGAGACCTGCGTGCTGAAGTCTTTGAAGGGCCTAACGAGTTCCGGCTGAATGTCGATGGGCCAGTGGCGCCGGGCGCGCTGCGTCCGTTTGTTTCGCCGGAAATGCAGGAGTTTATCGGAGAGTGGGAGTTTACCGGGCCGCCGATGATCAAACTCGCCATTCGAGGAACGGACCGGCATCCGGAGAACTGGCAGGGCGACGGCAGCATTTTGCTGGGACGAACGCGATTTCGTGGCCAATGGATGAACGACGCCAGCGCGAAGATTCATTTTGCCGATGGCGCGGTCAGTTACGAAAATTTCCGGGTTAGTCGTGACGAAGGCGTCGGCACCGGAACGTTTGTTTACGATTTCGCTAAGCACGAAGTCCGGGTTTCGAACGTCAAAGCAAACGTTAAACCAGGCGAAGTGGCATGGTGGATCGACCCCGATCTTCCCAAAACAGTCGTGCCTTACAAGTTTCGCCAGTCACCCACGATTACCGCGAACGGCGTGTATCAATTCGCCGGTGGCACCAAGACCCGTCTCGAGATCAATGTCGATGGACCGGGCGGAATGGATTACGTGTTTCTCGGCAAGACTTTGCCGTTCTCAAAAATTAACGCTCGCCTTCTGTTCACGAACGATCATTTGCAGATTGTTGATCTTCATGGCGCGTTGCTTTCGGGCAGCGTTCTAGGCAGCGCCGATATATCATTGGCGCATAACGACCAGCGTTATCGGGCAAAGTTGGCCGTCGACGCCATCGATTTTCCGCGCCTGACCGATCTTTATTGGGGATACAAGACGGCGCACGGTCAGTTGAGCGGCACCTATGATTTCAGCGGTGTCGGGGACAACGCGCGATTGATGCAAGGCGACGGCAAAATAAACGTGGCCAACGGGGATGTGTTCGCTATTCCGGTATTTGGCCCGCTCTCGACAATCATGGGATCGATAATTCCCGGCGTGGGTTACAGCATTGCCCGAAATGCCACGTCCGATTTCACGGTGAAGAGCGGCACGATCCACACCGACAATCTGGAGGTCGGGGGCAAACTTTTTTCAATGGTCGGCAACGGCGACATCCATTTTCTGGACGACAAACTCGACTTCGACGTTCGAATAGACATGAAAGGCCCCGGTATTTTGCTCACTCCGGTCTACAAACTGTTTGAATACAAGGGCGAGGGGAGCTTAAAAAATCCGAATTGGCATCCGAAAGTCTTTTAGGTCAGATTGGGCGTCCGGTCGGCGCCGCGCGCCGTCCTCCTCTCTATGAAAAAAATCGGAATTCTTTTTGGCCAGGAGCACAGCTTCCCGCCGGCATTTGTTGAGCGAGTCAACCAGAAGACAGGTGGCAAAGACATCGTCGCGGAGTTCGTCCGGATCGACAAAGTGGTCCAGGGTGAGCCCTGCGGTTACGACGTAGTGATCGATCGTATCTCGCAGGATGTTCCGTTCTACCGGGCGTGGCTGAAGAACGCGGCCCTGACCGGAACCGCAGTGGTCAACAATCCGTTTTGGTGGAGCGCGGACGAGAAGTTTTTCAATAATGCGCTCGCGACCAAAATCGGCGTCGGTGTTCCGCGGACTGTGTTGTTGCCATCAAATCAGCCGCCGCCCGATACCAACGACAAATCGTTTCGCAATCTGGAATACCCGATGAACTGGGAAGCGATTTTCAATTACGTCGGCTGGCCGGCCTTTTTCAAACCATTCGCGGGCGGTGGGTGGAAGAATGTTTACCGGTTGCATAATCGCGACGAATTTTTCCGGGCCTACAACGACACGGGTCAGCTGGTCATGATGTTGCAGGAAGAAGTGAAGTTCGACATGTACTTCCGGTGTTACTGCATCGATCAGCGCAACGTCCGCATCATGCCTTACGAGCCGCGGCATCCGTATCATCTGCGTTATCAAACCGAATGGCAGGCGCCGAAAGACGTTTTGGAAAAGGTCGAGGAAGGCGTGCTGCGATTGAATCAATATCTCGGCTACGATTTGAATACGGTAGAGTTCGCGATTCGCGATGGCGTTCCGGTGGCGATCGATTTTTGCAATCCGGCTCCGGACGCGGAAGCGGCGTCGGTGGGTCAGGGAAATTTCGAATGGGTAGTGGAAGCCGTTTCCGAAATGGCGATTCGCAAAGCCCGCGAGCATCAACCCGGCCGCGACAATTTGAGTTGGGGCAAATATCTCCAGGCCGCTGTGACACGGCGTTCGTTAGGCGAGCTGAAGTAGGATTTCTTCGATTCCGCGGATTGCGCCGCACTTGAAGTCGCACTTTTTACTTCGGATAGACAAGAATAAGGTTCGACATTTGCCGGACTGAGTCCTATCGTTCTCCCGGTTACGTCATCCGACGTTTCAACTTATCTTCAGCGGGCTGAACAAGCTTGTGGGGCTGGATCTTCGCTGGGACACCGCTTAACGCGATCTCCAAATCCAACCCGTGTCAGCCATTTCAACCCCTTTCCGCCACTCAGGAGAATCTCTATGCGTTTCCTAATCAGAAAAACTGCGGTCATATTGTTTTCGGTTGCCGTGCTGCTAATGGGCGGCGGTACAGCGGTTCGCGGCCAGGCCGGGCTTAGCTTGGGCAACTACTCGAACGTCGAGGTCCAACTTAGCGGCAATACCACGAACACGCCATCAGCCGCTCCGACTAACGCGGCGCGCATCACTGTCACTACCTCCACCGATTTCAACGGCAAACTGGAAGGCGATTCGACCACCGGAGTAGTGCGCATAACCGACGCGAATCCAGCAGGCACTTATACGGTGACCGTCAAGGCCTTCGATAGCGGCGGCACGACCGTTTCGAAAACCTTCACCCTGACAGTGGCGACGCCGGTAGCATGCGGTCCGGTCGTCTTCGGGGCCGCGACAAACTTTCATGCCGCCGGCTGGGCGGTAGCGGTGGGTGATTTCAACGGCGACGGTAAACAAGACATTGTTGCGGTTGGCTCAAACGGCGTAAACGGCGTCGCCGTGTTACTGGGTGATGGCATGGGCGGGTTCGGCACGGCAACCTATTTTGGCGGTGCCTTCTATGTCTCAGTGGCAGTTGGCGATTTCAATGGCGATGGCAAACAAGATCTCGCGGTTGTCAGTCAAACCTTGAACACCGTGTCAGTGTTGTTAGGCGATGGCGCGGGCAACTTCGGTACTGCCGCGGACTTCAACGTTGGCACTACTCCTGTCTCAGTCGCAGTGGGCGATTTCAACGGCGATGGGAAGCTAGACCTCGTTGTTGCCAATGAAGGCTCAAACACCGCGTCGGTTTTGTTGGGAGACGGCACGGGCAACTTCGGTACTGCCACGAGCTTCAACGTTGGAAGCAATCCCATCGCGGTGGCGGTGGGTGATTTCGACGGGGATGGGAATCAGGACCTCGCGGTTGCTAATTTTGGCACCGACAGCGGTAGCGACGATGGCAGCGTGTCGATCTTGTTGGGCAACGGCGCCGGTAGTTTTGGTGCCGCGACTAATTTTCACGTCGCCACTCCTCGATCAGTGGCGTTGGGCGATTTTAATGGCGATGGCAACCAAGACGTCGTCACCGCTAGCAATAACAACGCCGTCTCAGTTTTGCTGGGCAACGGGGCAGGTAGTTTCGGTACTTTTACGCAATTTAATGCAGGAGGCACTCCTGACGGAGTCGCAGTGGGAGATTTCAACGGCGACGGCAACCAAGACCTGGCGGTTGCTAACTTTGGATCCGCCGACGTGTCGGTTTTGTTGGGCAACGGCGCGGGCAGTTTCGGTAGTGCGACAAACTTCGCCGCTGAATTTCGTTGTACTGCAGTGGTTGTGGGCGATTTCGACGGCGACGGGCAACAAGACCTCGCGGTTGCCAACCGTGACGTAGAAGACGTGTCGGTCTTATTGCGTCAATGCGCGGCGTCTACTCCAACTCCGACACCAACCTTAACCCCAACCCCGACACCGACGCCAACGCCAACGCCGACACCGACACCGACACCGACCCCAATGCCCACATCTACACCGTGTATACATGGTGGATGCGGTCCAACTCCGACTCCTACCCCAACTCCTATCAGTAGTCCGACTCCAACTCCTACGGCGACTCCGTTACCAAGCGCGACACCTAGTCCGATCCCGACTTCAACTCCGACGCCCACCCCGACAGTGGCGCCTAATCCTACACCAACGCCCACGCCGTGTTCACGCGGTGGATGCGGTCCAAGCCCAACTCCGACTCCGACCCCGGTAAGTAATCCGACGCCAACTCCTACCCCAGCTTTACTTCCGACTGCGACTCCAACACCGACGGCGACGATTCACCGTTAGACGTCACGTTTGAGCAGGCGAAAACGGGCAAGAGATCTTGGACAAATATCTCCAAGTGCGGTGGCGAAGCGTTCGTTAGGCGAGCTGGCTTAGGATTTGGCGGGAAATATTTTCGTCGCTTGTTAACGCGGGCCGAGGCGTTTCCGTATTTCCTAAGCAAGCAAATCGCGGAAAATCTTATCACACCGGATAACGTCTGGCAGATAGCACCTTGCCTGAAACAATCCGCCACGGGCCGTGAGCCAATCGGCGTAAATCTCAGGCCGCGAATGTTTTCCGTGTTTTACGGGAAATAATTTGACACGAATATCAGCGTCCGATACGATCGCGCGCGCAACCGGAAAGCGATGGCGGACTATATATGAAGTTCCTCCTCGAACGTGCCAGACAAGCGGGCGCCAGTAATTCGCGCGCCGCTACCTTCGTCGTTTTTTTTGCGCTGGCGATTTTGAGCGCGCTTTTCGCCGCGCGGATCCCCGTTGTTCAAAAGCCGCAAACTAAAACGGTCAAACCAGCGCCTTTTGCTTCCACTAGTGGATTTATCGGCTGCTCGTCGCTGATTTGGACACAACTGTCGCCAACCGGCACTGGACCAGATGTAAATTCGCAGCAGTTCGCTTCCGACGGTCGAGGAAATTTGATGACGTTCAGCGGTTGCGGACCAACCGGATGCAACAGTTCAAACACCTCGTTTGTTTTGCGAGACGCGTTCGGCGTTGCAGGTAACCCGTTTTGGATCCAGCTGTCGCCGACTGGCGGTCCACCGGCTGCGCGTCACGGACATATTGTTGCTTACGATTCGAGTCTTAACGAGCTGATCGTGTCCGGAGGGTGCGCGGGCGGCTGCTTGCCGTTAGCGACTGACATGTGGAGTTTGTCGAACGCGAACGGACTCGATGTCGGCACAACTCCGACTTGGACAAATCGCGGAACTGCTCCGAACTCTTCGTTTGGCGTCGCACAATTCGCAGCCACCGATTCAACGAATCATGTCCTGATGGTTTTCGGCGGCCAGAACGGCGGCGGTTCCGGTTGCGCTACCTCGGGCAGTACTGAAACAGTGAACACTTCGACGTTCGCGGTCGCGACACTGTCAACATCGGGCGGACCTCCCGGCGAACAGTATGCCGCAAAAGGCGGCTACGACCCCGCAACGAACCAAGTTCTGATTTCCAATGGATCGAGCTGCTCCGACAACGATCTCTGGGGATTGTCGAATGCCGACGGTATCGGAGGATCGAATGTTTGGACCGATCTGCTTGCACAAGGTGGCGCCAACCAGCCGCCAGTCGGCAACTTTCCGAGCACTTACAGTCCTGAGCTGAATTCAGTGTTTTTGATCGAGCAGGCTGATACGAATTCACCGCCAAACTTATGGATCCTGTCGAATGCGAACGGATTCGATTCGAATAATAATCCGGCAACGCCTGTCTGGACGAAAACTACGCCGGCTGGTGCGCCCGCCACGGGTTCACTTTCGGCAATTGCTTATGATTTTGGCAGCAACCGCTTGCTAGTTCAAGTTTCGCAAACTGGCAGCATCGAGTACTGGGTGATTAAGTGTCAGAGTTCGCCGGGATGCGCGAGCGTCACCTTTACCGGTTCATTCATCAGCGGTCAGCCCGCTGACGCGGCGACTCAGTCAGCTTGGGGCGACTTTATCAATTCCCTGAATCCGTCCGATTACGCGATGGTCACGATCAGCGGCAGCAACGATCCAACCGGGCGAAGTCTCTTCGATAAGGTTGTGGTGCCCCAGCTTGCAGCGGCCATGAAGAACGGCGGAACGTTTAACTTCTTCGTTGGACCTAGCGATTACTGGAACGTGGGTCTGTGCAACGGTACGGTCGAGCTAAACCAAAGCGTGGCTCCCAGTGTGTGTGACTGTGGAGATATCTACTCGGTTCGGCCACAAAACACGAATCCCGCCACCCTCTGGGGCGGAGTGAACTCGTTCAGCTGTCCACCGGAAGGAGACCAAACCATGACGGTCACGTTTTCGGCCGCCTGTTGCACAGCGCCGCCGCCGGACATGGTGAGTTGGTGGCCTGCCGAGAACAATGCGGATGACATAGTTAGTCATAATAACGGCACCTTGGAGAATGGTGCGGGCTTCAGCACCGGCGAAGTCGGACAAGCATTTAGTTTCAATGGATCCAACCAGGATGTATCCATCGGCGACCCTAACACTCTGAAAGTGACGACCGGAGTCACGATCGATGCCTGGATCAATCCAACCAGTTTGCCGAACGGACTGGCCGGAGTTCTAACCAAGTGGAATCAGGATTTCCAGCTCGATTCGACCGCGGACTCCTACGCGCTTTGGATTAACAATGATAGCGGAACGCTGCGCTTGTTTGGCGGCGTTCTGTTGGCATCTGGAAGCGAGCCGACAATCCAGGGTGGATCTATTCCGCTGAATAGTTGGACTCATGTCGCGATGACCTATGACGCTGCGTCGGGTACCATGACATTGTACATCAACGGGGTTGCTGTCACCTCTTTCACTGCGACCGCAAATACGAACATCTGGTCCACCGATGCCCCGGTTTATATCGGCAGTGAAGCAGGCGACGGCGCCGGTCGTTATTTCCCGGGACTGATTGACGAAGTTGAAGTATTTAACCGCGCACTTAGTTCAACCGAGATCGAGCAAATCTATCTCGCTCAACAGTCCGGCAAATGTCACTCTTGCACGACGCCCCCTCCGGACATGCTGCATTGGTGGCCGGGCGACGGCGACGCCAATGACATTCAAGGCGCCAATAACGGCACACTTGTAAACGGGGCGGGTTTTGCAACCGGCGAAGTCGCTCAGGCGTTTAGCCTCAATGGCAGCAATCAGTATGTCGATGTTGGCTCGGTTGACCTTCCCGCCACCTTCACGATCGATGCCTGGGTTAATGCTTCGAACTTCTCAGGCATACCCATAATCATCGATGATTCACAATCGACCGGCTATCTTCTCTATATAAATCCCAACGGGCATGTCGAAGCACAGGTCTTCACCGATACCGGCGTCAACGATTACATCACCCAAGTAGGTATCACTGCTGGTACTTGGCAACATGTTGCCGTCACCTACGATGCGAACGCGCCTGGCGGTCAGAAGTTGATCTTTTATTTCAATGGGTCAGCTGTGCCGACAACCGTTTTTGGCGATGACGGCGGAACACCGACCCATAGCTCGACCTCCGCAAAAATCGGCGCCAATGCCCAGGCAAGTGGCAATTTCTTCCCGGGCCTGATTGACGAACTCGAGCTTTTCGGTCGCGCGCTCAGTCCCGGCGAAGTTCAAAGTATTTTCGATGCCGGTAGCGAAGGAAAATGCAAGTCGATAACGAGTCCTACGCCAACGCCTACTCCGACACCTACGCCCACGCCCACACCTACACCTACACCTACTCCTACGCCAACTCCTACACCGACACCAACTCCAACTCCTACTCCAACTCCTACTCCAACTCCTACTCCTACTCCTACTCCTACTCCTACTCCAACTCCTACTCCTACTCCTACACCGACTCCAACTCCTACACCGACACCGACCCCAACACCGACACCAACTCCCACGCCAACACCTACTCCGACCCCGACTCCGTGCAATCTAAGGGGCGGATGTGGCCCTAGTCCTACGCCTACGCCGACGGCAACTCCGATTAGCAGCCCAACTCCGACGCCAACACCTACAGCGACAATCGTACCTACCGCGACGCCGACTCCGACGCCATGTGGACGCGGAGGTCAGGGATGCGGTCCAAGTCCGACTCCTACTCCGACCTCAACTCCAGTGAGCCCGAGTGCAACTCCCACGCCGACGGCTACTCCGCTCGCTAGTCCTACGCCAACGCCAACTCCCACAGCAACTCCGATAGGTAGCGCAAGTCCAACGCCGACTCCTACTCCGACCCCAATACGTCATGCTCCGTGATTGGGTCGATGCGCGCACGATCGATTAAGTGCCGCTTCGATATTTCGGCTTGTAAGGCAAAACGTAAACTCGTTAGGCGCGATTTTTGCGCGACTTGTCAGGCTCGAATGTTCCGCCAAGCCGCTGCGTAGGGTAACATCTGGCGCTTGGACTCGCTGAAAAAAGTCTTCCACAGGCTTGACCCGTGGCAGGCCTATCGCGCAAAAATGTCTGCGAGTTCAGTGGTTAGGCCACACTCATGAAACTTTCTCCACCACTGCCACACGCGCGGCGCCTGCGCGGGGCGCTTTCTCTCGACCTCTGACTTTATGAAAACTGTAACCTCCTGGCTGAAAATCAACCGCACCCTCGGCTTATTGATTTTGACCACCGTCGCGCTCTGCGCTTTGGCAACACTTGGCGCTTCGACGTCAAAAACCAGGGCGGCAAAATCAACCGCTGCATCGGGCAAGACGGCCACCGGCAAAACAACGCCAACGATCCCAAGCGCCGGTCGGCGCGTTCTCCTCGTAACGGCGGCCAATTCGGACTGGGTAGCAGAAGTTCAAGGCAAGCTGGTTGGCACCGGCCGGTTTAGTGTTGTGGATACTTTCGATGCCGGCTCAGCCACGCCGACGCTCGCTCAACTTCAGGCCTATGACAGCGTGCTGGTTTGGAGCGATGGCACTTTTGCCGATTCCGTCGCAACGGGCAACGTTCTGGCCGATTACGTCGATGACGGGGGCGGCGTTGTGGTCGCAGTTTTCACGATCGCGTCGGTTCGAGTGAATGGGCGTTTTGCCACGGACGATTACTACGCACTTGAGCCGCAAAGTCAGAGCGAAGGTAGTGAACTCACTCTTGGCACTGTTTACGAGCCCACCAGTCCCCTCATGTCCGGTGTGAATTCGTTCGATGGCGGTACCAGTTCGTTTCACGGCACCGGAAGTCCCAACTTGAACGCAGTACGAGTCGCCGATTGGTCGGACGGCGAACCGCTGATTATTCGCCGAACGATTAATGGTAATCGCCGCGTCGATCTCAATTTCTTTCCACCGTCGACCGACAGTCGGGACGATTTCTGGGTCGCGTCCACCGACGGCGCAACCGTCATGGCGAACGCACTCGACTTTGTCGGCGGCGCATGCACTCCGGCGCCTTCCGGTTTGGTGAGCTGGTGGCCCGGCGACAACGATGCCAATGACGTAACCGGGACGAATGACGGCACGGTGAACGGATCGACATTTGCCCTGGGTGAAGTGAATCAAGCGTTCAGTTTTGACGGCTCCGGCGCGTTTGTCAGCGTTAACGATTCGCAGTCGTTGCGGTTCAACGCTGCAACTGGATTCACATTCGATTTCTGGATCAACCCGAGTCGCATCGGCGGCACCGACAGCGGTTTTCAGCTCATCTTTGGCAAAGCAGTCACGCCACACTCGACCGTAAGCTATTTCACCTTTGTCGATCCGAACGGTAACGTCGGCATCGGATTGCAGAACAGCTCGCAATCGCCGGAATGGATCACTACGAACTCAATTCCGACGAATGCCTGGACGCATGTCGCGTTCGTTTATCAGGCGAACAACTTCGACTCCTCCGATATGACGATTTACATTAATGGAGTCGTTCAGCCGGCTACTTTCTCTCCGGGCAATTATGACAGCAGTTTTTCTATCGAATATAGCGCCAACCGCTTAGTCATCGGCGGCGATGCCGACACGATCGTGAGCGGTTCGTTGGCGGGATTGATTGATGAACTGGAGTTCTTTGGTCGGCCACTCACTGCTGATGAAGTTAATTCGATCGTCAATGCTGGCGCCTCCGGTAAATGCCGAACGTGCACCCGTGCGCCGGCCGGAATGATCTCGTGGTGGCCGGGCGAAGGCAACGGCAACGACGTCCAGGGTCATCTCACTGGCAATTTGAATGATGTCACGTTCGACGCCGGAATCGTAAATCAGGCCTTCAACTTCAATGGCACGGACAGTTACGTCCAGATTCCAGCCAGCGGGCAGTGGAATTTTGGGACTGGCGATTTCACGTTTGATTTTTGGGCGAGGAGCAGCTCGAACGCCAAAATGTATGCCCTTTCGTTCGAACCCACCGGGGACTTCAGTGGGCAGAACCTCGATTTCGATTTTAATGATAGTTCGGGCGTTATCGTGTTCTGGAATGGCAACGGTACCGGTATCGAGGCGATCCAAGTGGGCAACCCCGGCGATTATACGGACGGGCAATGGCACCATTTCGCCCTGACCAGGGCGGGGGCGGCCTTCACTCTATATATAGATGGTGTAAATGTCGGCACGACGACGGACTCCGAGTCGATCAATCTTTCTGGCGGTAACAATAACTACATCGGAACGGCGGCGTTCAGTGGACTTGGATTGGCCAATTTCTGGGATGGACAGATCGATGAAGTGGAAGTTTTCGATCGCGCCTTATCGCAAAGCGACGTGCAACACATCTACGATGCGCGGAGCGGCGGTAAATGCCCATGTGTCCCGCCGCCTGACGGTATGATCCACTGGTGGTCCGGTGACGATTCGACCGGAGATATTATCGGCGGTGCGAACGGTACGCTCCAGAACGGTGCCGGGTTCGGCAGCGGAGAAGTGCATGACGCATTCAATTTTGATTCTTCACTCAACCAGTATGTCGACGTCGGGTTCGTTAGCGTGCCGGCCAACTTCACCATTGATGCCTGGATCAATCCGATCGACCTGACAACGGCGCCGGTGATTATTTCCAGTGACGACGGCACCAGCGGATACGACTTTTTCTCCGAGCCGGATGGCACCCTGATTCTCGAGTTTCGAAATTCGAACGGTGTGACTTTATACAAGACCACGTCACCCGCAGTGACTGTGGGAACGTGGCAACACGTCGCTGTCACCTATTACGGAAGCGGCGTCAATCCAGTGGCCGCCGAGTTTTATGTGAACGGAGTGGCGCAGCCAACTACCCGGGTATCGGACGTTGGTGGTCCGGACCCCAGCACGGTCACAACAAAAATCGGCGTGTTTGCTGGAAATCCGGCGGACAATTCATTTAACGGTTTGATCGATGAACTGGAAGTGTTCGATCGCGAGCTGACTGACAACGAAATAGCTTCGATCTACAACGCCGCCGGCGCGGGAAAATGCAAGCCGACTAGCTTCTGCTATGGAGGTCACGAGTATTTTTTAACCAGCAAGACTGAAAATTGGAGCGACGCTGAAGCTGAAGCGCAATCGTTCGGCGGACATCTGGTTGCGATCAATAATTTATCCGAGAACAATTTCCTGGTTGGCGCGTTTCTCCAAGGCGGCCTTGCCCAATTGCCGTTTTGGATTGGATTGACCGACCTTCCGCCGGGCGGGTCTGGCGCGGGTTCCCAAACCTACAATTTTTGGACAACGGGCGAGCCAGTCACATTTACAAATTGGCACACCGCGACCGGCGAGCCAAATAATGCGCCGCCCGGCGAGGACTACGTTGCAATGAACTGGCACATTGCCGCGGGATACCCGTCTTCCGTGCCGGGAGATTGGAACGACGTTCCACTCGGGGGATCGACAGGTTACGGCGGTAACAGTGACGGTCCGTAC
>JAJPJU010000108.1 GCA_021324035.1 Spartobacteria bacterium
CTCAAAACTGTGATTACGGTCGGAACGAGTCAGGTTGTGACTACAATCGTGTCGATCAAACAAGACTCGCTCAACGCGGCCGATTTTGAAATTCCAAAAGACTTCCAGGAATTGAAGAAGCCAATTCAGCAAGATTCGGCCGGAGAAGGGCCAGCTGCTTCTTCGTCACCGTAGCCGTGGGGTTGGTGCGTGCGTTCGTCGCTGTTGCTTGCCTCCAATTCGCCGCGCCGGCGTGATCTGTTGGCCGAAGCTGGTTTTCAATTCGAGACCTGGTCGCCCGATGTTGCTGAACGGTTTGATTCCGATCTTACTCTGCGCGAGCTGACTGCGTTCAACGCGATTCGCAAAGCGATGGCAGCAGCGCGAGCCCACCCCAAAAGGACTGTTCTCGCTGCCGATACTCTCGTCGCCATCGACGACAATGTGCTTGGAAAGCCCGCCAACATGTCCGACGCCGTCGCCATCCTTCAGCGTTTGAGTGGACATGCGCACGAAGTCTGCACCTCCGTTTCCATCTGCCACTTGCTCTCGGGAAAATCGATCGGCTTCTCGGTGATTTCGCGGGTTCGGTTTCGTCGACTCGGCGGGGCCGAGATCGATCGTTATCTCTCGCGGATAAATCCGCTCGATAAAGCCGGCGCTTACGCGGCGCAGGGATTTGGCGCCGAAATCATCGAGAAAATTGACGGGTCCTTTACCAACGTGGTCGGGCTTCCGATGGAAAAGACGGTGGCCGCGCTGGCGAAATTTGGGATTGAGCCGCAACCGGCTGAATAGTTTGCCTAACGAGTCTCGACCAGTTCGGGCTCGACTTTGGCCGGCGGGATCGACTTGTCCCGCTTCAAAACCAGGTAGAGGAACCAGACGATGAAACAGTTTGCCAGCAGCAAAATCATCGCCGCAACGATTGCGTGATGACTAATCAGACGATGCCAGACATGTCTGATTTCCAGAGGAATGAACGCCGCGGTCGCAAAAATCATCAGGAATTCCGCCCAGCGTTTCTCCAGATAAACTCCGATTCCTTCGGTCAGAAGCACCGCGCAATAGAACAGGGCCAGAAACGCGGTCGCTCGCAATGCGCCGCCGCCACTTACGATTTCCTGCACTTTGCTCAAGAGAAAGACCATCGCTTTAGTGTGATGCAGAAGTAACTGGTCCTCGGTCCAATCTGAGATCTGGTCGAGCCATCCCGGCCGGCTGTTCAGGAAGAGCAACGAGAACCCTGCCACAAAAAGAAGCACGCCTTTGAAGATTTTGAACAGGGCGATGATCTTGAGGTAACGATGCCGGCGCGGCTCCTGCAAAATTGCAGGGACATGCACCGGCTCATTCATCTGCTCACTCTGCGCCGAAGTTTTTCACTCTGCAATGACGGGATTGGCCCGACAGCAGATTTCGAGTTTGTTCCCGTCCGGGTCTTCGAAAAAAAAGGCGTAGTAGCCTGGAGTATAGTCCGGGCAGATTTCCGGTCCTTCCAGGTTCCTGCCGCCGGCCTCTCGCACCAGTTTGGCGATCTCGTCCACTTTCGCGTGAGTGTCGGCCCAGAAGGCGATGCGAGTTTCATTCGGCCGATGATTGTGGTCCTCGGTTAAACCGAAAAACTCCGAAGGTTTGTCGCCTCCGGCGGAATAAAACGTGTGGTAAGTCGGGCCCGGGGATCCTGCGGGCGGCGGTTCGTGTTTTTCGTGAACGAATCCGAGCTGCGGCAGAAATTTCGCGTAAAATTTGATGCCGGCCTCCATGTGTTTCACCCGCAAATCAATGTGGTCGAACAATCGCGTCTTCATCACTTTGATTTTCGGTTCTCGCGCCGAATCATCAACTTCAATCCCGACCAGGTGTCGTCGACCGCGCAAACTTTGATGTCCACAAATCCAAGCGGCAGCGCCACCGAGCGAATGACGTCCTCGGTGATGTCAGTGGGCACGCCGGATGACTTTTTTGGCCACGACGCCCAAACCGCCGCATCTTGAGCGATCTTTTGGCGCAGGGATTTCAAGTGTGTTTGCAGCACGCGCCGCTCGGTGGCGAAAAGATGGACGAATTTGGTTTTGCCAA
The DNA here is from genome assembly GCA_021324035.1 of Spartobacteria bacterium. GTDB lineage: Bacteria > Verrucomicrobiota > Verrucomicrobiia > Chthoniobacterales > UBA10450 > AV40. Next base: position 2,062 of record JAJPJU010000108.1, read on the forward strand.
CCGGACGGGTGGCAAAATTAACTCCGCTCGGAATTTGCTCGAGCAACTTGCGATAATTATCCGGGGCATCGATCGCAACGACGATGGTGCCCGGTTTGATCCCGAGTTTCTGCGGGAGCGGCGTTCCGGAGTAACCGGCCATGCATCGTTGCTTTAGCGATTCAATTCAGGATTTGCAACATCGGCCGGGCGGGCGTGCGGGGAGGGGGTTTTGCTCAAATATCTGTTGCTTTGGAAACTAAATATACTAAAATAGTTTCCAGAGTGAAATCATCTCGAAATATCAAACGGCGACCCCGTTCCAGCACCGCTAATTCGGTCCGTCAGCGAATTGTCGACGCCGCCCGCAGCCATTTTTTTAGTCACGGCTTTCGCAGCGTCACCATGGACGATCTGGCAAATGAGTTGGGCATCAGTAAGAAAACTTTGTACGCCCACTTCCCCGGCAAGATTGAGATGCTCGAGGCCGTTCTGGCGGACAAATTTCAGAGCGTTGAAACGACGTTGAAGAAAGTTACCCGCGCGCACCCGCACGATTTTGCGGTGACATTGCGCGAATTGCTGGCCCAAACCCAACGCGAGCTCGACGAGATCAAACCGCCGTTCGTGCGCGATATGCGCCAGAAGGCTCCGCACGTTTTCAAGACTATTGAGCGTCGCCGCGGCGCGTTGATTGAACGTTATTTTCGAAAACTTTTCCTCGAGGGCCAGCGCGCCGGCATGGTTCGCAAAGATGTGCCGGTCAAACTGATGATCGAAATTTTGCTCGCCATGATCCAGTCGATCATGAATCCCCCGAAGATGGAAGAGCTCGGGATGCTTCCAAAGGACGGCTTCGCTGGAATTTTGAAGATCGTTCTCGAAGGCGCGCTTACACCGAAAGGAAGAAGAGCATGAGCGGGTTGAACTATTTGATGCGCTCGACCGCAGTTATCGTCTCGCTGGTTGTCTTCGCGAGTTGCAGCAAACGATCGCAGGACCGGTTTCAAGGTTATGTCGAAGGCGAATTTGTTTATGTTGCTTCGCCGCTTGCCGGGCAATTGGAAACACTTTCGGTGCAGCGCGGCCAACAGGTCACGACGGGCCAGCCTCTTTTCCAATTGGATGAAACCGCTGAAAAAGCGGCACGTGATCAAATCAAAGCGGCTCTCGTTTTGTCCGAAGCCGAGCTTGCCCGACAGGAAAAACTTTTCCGCACCGGCGTTGCCGCTCCCCAGGATTTGGACCGCGCCCGTTCCGCCCGAGATCAGGACAAGAATCGACTGGATCAAACCGATTGGAGTTTCGATCAGAAGAAGCAGGATGCGCCCCAATCCGGCCTGGTTTACGACACTCTCTTTCGCCAGGGCGAATGGGTGGCAGCGGGAAAGCCAGTCGTCGTCTTGTTGCCACCGCAAAACATCAAGGTGCGCGCGTTTGTCCCCGAAACGCTCGTCGGCGCGATTCAATACGGCGAAACCGCCCAAGTGAAAGTGGACGGCGTCGAAGAACCTTTCACTGGAAAAGTGAGTTACATCTCGCCGAAAGCGGAATACACGCCACCGGTAATTTACAGTCGCGAAACCCGGGCCAAGCTCGTGTTCATGGTCGAATTGATTTTCGACGCGCAAGCCGCGGCGAATCTTCATCCGGGGCAGCCGGTTGACGTAAAGTTCGGGTCAAAATGAAAAACGGGGAGCACGTCATCGAGGTGCGCGGGATGACGAAGCGGTTCGGCGATCTTACTGCGGTCGACCATGTCGATCTTAGGGTGGGCGCGGGTGAGATTTTCGGCTTTCTCGGACCAAACGGCAGCGGCAAGACCACATTTTTGCGCATGTTGTGCGGGCTGCTTCGGGCGGATGACGGAAGCGGAAACGTTCTCGGTCATGACGTGATCAATGAAAGCGAAGCAATCAAACGCGAGGTCGGTTACATGACGCAGCGTTTCAGTTTCTGGGAGGATTTGAGCATCGAAGAAAATCTCGATTTCGTCGCGCAAATGTATGGCGTGAAAAATCGCCGGCAAACGGTGCGTCAAAGCCTCGAGGAACTCGGGCTGGCCCAGCGCAAGAAGCAACTCGCGGGCGAACTTTCCGGCGGATGGAAGCAGCGCCTCGCGTTGGCGGCCTGCCTGATTCACCGGCCGAAGTTGTTGTTGCTCGACGAGCCAACTGCCGGGGTCGATCCAAAAGCGCGCCGCGATTTTTGGGAAGGAATTCACCAACTTGGAGCGCAGGGCCTTACTTTTCTGATCACCACCCATTACATGGACGAAGCCGAGCGTTGCCAACGGCTCGCCTATATTTCTAAAGGCAAATTGCTCGCGGACGGCACCGTCGACGAAGTCATTGCGCGGGTTGGCCTAACGACTTGGGAAGTGAAGGGGGCCGATCTTGCGAAACTGGCCGAGAAGCTTCGCAGGACTCCCGGCGTGCAACAGGCCGTGGCCTTCGGCAATTCGTTGCACGTCAGCAGCACCGACGCGGCCGAGCTCGAACGGGCGATCGCACCGTTTCGCCGTGAGCCTTACCAATGGCATCAAATTGAGTCTGGTTTGGAAGACGCGTTCATCAGTTTAATGGAAGAGAAAAATCCGCAACATGCCCAGACATCCTAAATTCTCGTTTCAGCGCCTGCGCGGAATCGTTTCGAAAGAATTTCTCCAGATGCGACGGGATCGTCTCACCTTTGCGATGATGCTTGGTATTCCGCTTCTTCAACTCACTCTTTTCGGTTACGCCATCAATTCTGATCCGCGACATCTGCCGACTGCGGTCCTAATGGCCGACCACGGCGCGCAAGGGCGAACGCTGCTCTACGCTTTGAAGAACAGCAGTTACTTTGATTTCGTCCGTGAAGTGAAAACGGAGGACGAAGCCCATAACCTGCTTGCGCGCGGTCAGGTCCAATTTGTCATCAATATTCCGCAAAATTTCAGCCGCGATCTTTTGCGGGGAGATCGTCCGGCGTTATTGATCGAGGCTGACGCAACGGATCCTGCAGCCACGGGAATTGCGCTTGGCTCTCTGGAACCAGTTTTTGACGCAGCCTTGCAAAATGATTTGAAGGGAATGCTCAGTCCGCTTGCGGCCACGAACGGGCCCATCGATTTGCGTGTCCACTCCCTCTACAATCCGGAAGTCATCACTCAATATAATATCGTGCCGGGCTTGATGGGCGTAATCCTGACCATGACGATGGTGATGATCACGGGGTTGGCCATTACGCGAGAACGCGAACGCGGCACGATGGAAAATCTTCTCTCAATGCCGACGCGTCCGAGCGAAGTGCTTATCGGGAAAATCGTGCCCTACATCCTGGTCGGCTATATCCAGGTCGCGGTAATTCTGGTGGCGGCTTATTTTCTTTTTCACGTCCCCATGCAGGGGAGCATTCTGCTTCTGACAATTGTCGCGCTCGTCTTCATCATCGCGAATCTCGCGATGGGCATCACCTTCTCCACGATCGCCAAGAATCAACTCCAAGCCGTGCAGATGGCATTCTTCGTTTTCCTTCCATCGATTCTGCTTTCCGGTTTCATGTTTCCATTCCGTGGCATGCCGCATTGGGCCCAGCTGGTGGGCGAAGTTTTTCCGCTCACCCATTTTCTGCGCATCGTCCGCGGCATTCTCTTGAAAGGGAACAGCGTCGTTGATGTCAGTCTGCAGCTCTGGCAGATCGTGCTTTTCGCGGTGATCGTCCTTGCAATTGGAATCAAACGCTACCGGCAGACCCTGGATTAGGGAACAATGCGGCGGGGATTCTTCAGCGTTGGCGCGGAATTAACCGTTGATCGAATCGCTGACCAGGTAGCGGCGCACCGCAAGCGACCAGATCAAGAGGGTGATCAGTTGATACCACGCGAAGAAGCGGTCGTAGCCGCGTTTGCGAACAACGAGTCCGCCCACGGCGAGAACTGCGTATTGGCCGACATACGGCAAATACCAGGCCGGATCGAACAAACCGCTTCGCAGGGCGGTTTGCACCACATCCATCACGCAAAACGCAATGAACGCGGAATAGTAGCCGCTTCGATTTCCTTCGAACCGGTTTCGGCTTTCTTCTTCTTCCGACAAATCGGGCGGATACAGAAATGTAGTCAACATGTAGAGCGCGATCGTCCACACGATCAGCACCAGAAATTTGTCGAAGCTCCAGTGCACATTCGTGTTCCACTTGAACGCTACCCACCAGTTCAACGCCAGGATAAGCAACGTCGCCAGAGTGAGGACGATGTGCACTTCGTCCATCGGCGTCTCGCGCCGTCGATAAAACGCACGTCCGGCGCCGGCCAGCAAGTTGGTCACGCCGAGCCCGATGACGATCGACATCAGGATCGAGATGAACTCGAAGCTGCTCATTAAATTGAGCGAGCTTTGATTCTGCATGACGCGCGAGTTTGAGACCGACGCGTCAGCTATTCAATCTTCCAGTCGTTCTAATTCTGCGAATAAAATGGGCCCGGCCGCGAGACCATTCGTGTTGATCCGTGAAATTCGTGTCTCAGCTCTTCTTCAGCTCGGCCAGATCTTTCAAGACCTGTTCGCTGTGCTCGACGGGTTTCACACCGGTGTAAACTTTGGCGATTTTTCCTTCGGGATTAATCAGGAACGTGTTCCGCGCGGCCATCGTCGCGCCTTTGTAATCCATGGTCGATCCGTACTGGGCTGAAACTTTTCCGCCCGGATCGGCCAGTAGTTTGAAAGTCAGACCTTC
>JAJPJU010000166.1 GCA_021324035.1 Spartobacteria bacterium
AAGCTCGCGGAACTGTCACCGAAGAGTCTCGATGACTTAAATGCTTTTCTGCCGCCGCACTGGAGTCACGGCAATCCGATCGATATTCTGGGCGACGCGGATGCCGGACGTTACGAAAAAGCGATCGACATTGTTGCGCACGATGAAAACAACGACGGCGTACTCGCGATTCTCTCACCGCAAGCGATGACCGAGACGAGCGCGACCGCGGAAAAGTTGCGAGCGTTCGCGAAGCTGAAAGGCAAGCCGATCTTTGCCAGCTGGATTGGCGGAAGCGGGGTGCGGCCCGGAGTTGAAATCCTGGATCGCGCGGGAATTCCGACCTTCGAATATCCGGATGCGGCCGCGCGCGCGTTCTGCGCAATGTGGCGTTACTCCCAGGATCTGAATGCGCTTTACGAAACACCGGCGCTCACTGCAACAGCGAAGATCAAGAACGATTACGTCAGGCGAATCATCGAGACCGCGCGCAAAACGGACCGGACGTTGCTGAATGAAGTTGAGTCGAAGCAAATTATTGCGGCCTACGGAATTCCGGTGGTCAAGACCAGGATCGCACGCAATGAAAACCAGGCAGTCGAGCTGGCTGAAAAAATTGGCGGCCCGGTTGTGCTCAAAGTTTTTTCCAAAACGATTACGCACAAGAGCGATGTCGGCGGTGTAAAACTGAATCTCCGCGGCGCCACGGCCGTTCGCCGGGCTTATCGAGCCATTGAGCGAAATTGTAGGGCGTCTGTGTCAGACGCCAGCCAGAGAGCGCCGTTTCGCAGAAACGGCCTACAATCTTTTCTTGGAGTCACGGTTGAACCAATGGTCGCGCCGGAAGGCTTCGAATTGATCCTCGGAAGCAGCACCGATTCCCAATTTGGACCGGTGCTGCTGTTTGGCGCAGGCGGACACCTCGTCGAAGTTTTCAAGGACCGGGCGCTCGGATTGCCGCCCCTCAATCGCACACTGGCCCGGCGGTTAATTGAGCAAACTCAAATTCATTCTGCTTTGCGCGGATTTCGAGGACACAAGGCAATCGATTTAAATTTACTCGAAGACATCCTGGTCCGATTCAGCCAGCTGGTTGTTGAGCAACGCCGGATCAAGGAAGTCGACATTAACCCGTTGCTGGCGTCATCCTCGCAGATCATGGCGCTGGACGCCCGCATCGTGTTGCACGATTCGAGAATCGAAGACGCCGATCTTCCGAGATCAACCATCAGGCCTTACCCGATCGAACACGTCGTAACCCGCCGGATCAAAGGCGGCAGCGTTACCATTCGCCCAATCCGTCCGGAAGACGAACCGTTGATGGTGGCATTTCACCGGACTCTCTCCGATCGCAGCGTTCACTTGCGATATTTTGGGACACTTAGTCTGCAGGACCGAATCACGCACGAACGACTCCGGCGCGTTTGTTTCGTCGATTACGATGGCGAGATTGCCTTGGTTGCTGATCGGAAGAGACGAGACGGCTCGCACGAAATCAGCGGCTGTGGACGCCCGGTAAAGGAACATGGCGCGAACGAAGCTGAGTTTTCCGTTTTGATCAGCGATCCGTGGCAGGGAAAAGGTTTGGGGACCGAGCTGTTGCGATTGCTGGTTCGAATCGGCCGCAACGAAGGCTTGCAACGGATTATCGGTCACATCGTCGCCGAGAATGTGATGATGAAGAATGTGAGTGAAGAAGCCGGCTTCCAGTTGCGCTTCAATTCCGTGGACAACGAATGGTTCGCTGAAATTAATCTGGCCCGTTAAGAGGTCCCGGCCCGATACCGCAAAAAACGCCTGCCTTTTGCCAATAGCTGCGTGGCTGCCTGACGGCGTCAGCCGTTAACTAGGACAACGCAAGTTTTCGGAAAGGATCCCAATGAGCATGACCGCAGCTGAACGAAGCCTTCGGAAATCAAGTCGCACTCGCAAGGCAAAATCAATTTCTTTCGGACCACGTCGCGGTGTTTTTGTGAATATCGCGACCCACATTCGCAAGCACGGCGCGCCTCTCGACCAAACGACAATCGAAAATTGCGACACCTTCGATCTCTTTTACCGGACGCTTTGCGCAATCATGTTCAACTACGTTCCGCTTTCCGGACATCCGGGCGGTTCGATTTCCTCCGGCCGAATCGTCTCGCGGTTGTTATTCGACGCGATGGATTACGATTTGTCGCAGCCGAACCGCCGCGACGCCGACATCATTTCCTATGCGGCCGGCCACAAGGCGCTCGGCCTTTACGCAATGTGGGCGCTTCGCAACGAAGTCGCGCGCATTTCGGCGCCGGATTTGTTGCCCGGCGATGAAAAGCTTCAACTGCGCTTGGAAGATCTTCTCGGTTTCCGGCGCAATCCGATTTCAAAAACGCCGCTATTCAAAACCTTCCGGGTAAAGCCGCTCGATGGGCATCCGACGCCGGCCACGCCGTTCGTCCGCCTGTCCACCGGGGCGTCGGGAGTTGGCATCCCCGCGTCCTTTGGCTTGGCTTGGGCGGCGGCTGACATCTACGGGGAAGATCCGCCGCGCGTACATATTATAGAGGGGGAAGGCGGGATGACCCCCGGCCGGGTGGCCGAAGCCCTGGCTGCCGCGGGGACGGCGTCACTGGAGAACATCGTGCTGCACGTCGATTGGAACCAGGCCTCCATCGATTCGAACCGGGTCTGCCGCGAACACGAAACGCCGGGCGATTATGTGCAATGGACGCCGGCCGAATTGGCCTACCTGCACGATTGGAATGTGATTTACGTGGCGGACGGTTTCGATTGGCAACAAATCACCGCCGCCCAGCGCCTGGCGCTCGATTTCCACACCGGCCAACCGACTGCGATTATTTATCGCACGGTGAAGGGCTGGCAGTACGGCATCGCCGGAAAAGCGTCGCACGGCGCGGGCCATCCGCTTTGCTCAAACGGATTTTTCGATGCGATCGCGCCATTGTTGCCCAAAGAATCCAAACAGTTGCCATGCTGCAATGGCGCGACGCAACGCTGTCACGGCGGCGCGGATGGAGTGGTCATCGAACATTGCTATTGGCAAACGTTGCAGACACTTCGCCATGAATTCGAATCAAGGTGGCCGATCATCGACGCGCTCGCGGCGCAACTGCGCGCGGCGCAACAACGGTTGAATATCCGGGCGCGAGCGCCCTCGATCAGCGCCCCGCAGATTCGAATCGCTTACGATATCGCCAGCGAGGCCGAGACAGCGATTCCGCAGGAATTGATTCTCAAGCCCGGAACCAAAACGACGCTGCGCGACGAACTCGGCCGCGTCTTGAATCATTACAATCGGAAAACCGGCGGCGCGTTTGTGGTGGCCGCCGCGGATTTGCTCGGTTCGACCAGTATCAGCAAAGCGGCGGAAGGATTTCCAGCCGGATATTATAATTACCGGACGAACCGTGGTTCGCGACAACTGGCGATCGGCGGAATTTGCGAAGACGCAATCATGTCGATGCTGTCCGGCATCTCGGCGTTCGGCGAACACATTGGCGCCGGCTCCTCTTACGGTGCGTTCAGCGCGCCCCTTGGACACATCGCTGCGAGACTGCACGCGATTGGCAACCAGGCGCGGGTGGCCGTGCAAGGCGGGAAATTTCATCCATTCTTTTTAATCTGCGCACACGCCGGACTGAAAACGGGTGAGGACGGTCCAACCCACGCCGATCCGCAATCGCTCCAGTTGTTGCAAGACAATTTCCCGCTCAACACGATGATCACGCTAACGCCGTGGGACCCGCAGGAACTTTGGTTCCTCGTGTCCGCGGCGTTGGCGAAACGTCCGGCAGTCATCGCGCCTTATGTCACTCGGCCGCCGGAAATCGTGGTCGATCGGAGAGCGCTTGGCTTCCCGCCGGCATCGGCCGCGGCCCAAGGGGTTTGTTGTTTGCGCAAAGCGCGCGGCCATTCGCAAGGAACGGTTGTCCTCCAGGGAACCGGCGTAACCAACGCGTTCGTGCAACAAACATTGCCGCTAATCGACCGTGAAAAAATCGACATCAACGTCTACGTGGTGACGTCTACGGAGTTGTTCGACATGTTGCCGGAAGCGGAACGGGAACGAATCTTCCCGGCGGCGGACCAGCATCAGGCAATGGCGATCACCGATTTCACCATGGCAACCATGATGCGCTGGGTCCGATCCGATTATGGCCGCGCCCATTCACTGCATCCGTTCCGGCACGGGCATTTTCTCGGGAGCGGGACCGGAGCGATGGTTAACGCCGAGGCGGGATTGGACGGAGTGAACCAATTCAAGGCGATCCGCGCGTTTGTTGAAGGCCGCCCACTGAATTGAGGCGCTTAGATCGAGCCTACGAGTTGTTCGTGCCGCGCGCTTTGCGGACTTCGCTGGCGATTTGGGCAAGCTGCTTGCTCACCTGGTCCCGCGGAATTTTTAGTTCAATCACGAATACGCCGTTGGATTTTTGAGCGCGGACCAGAGCGGAATCGAATTCGCCTTTGGTCGACGCGATCACGCCGGTGCCGCCGCCGACCAGATCGCAGATCCGGGCGTAATTCCAGCGGGTGATGGTGTTGAAGCTGCCGTTGCGAATCTGGCGCATGGTGCCGTAACCGTCATTGTTCAAGATGATGAATATCGGATTGAGTCTGAGGCGGACCGCAGTGGAGATCTCAACGCCGGTCATTTGAAACGCGCCGTCCCCAACCAGCACATGGGGTCGCAATTTTTCCGAGGCCAGCGCAACGCCGATGCCGGCCGGAACGGCGAAGCCCATGGACATGTAATATGCCGGGGCGATGAATTGTGGTTGCCGCGCACTTCGGATTCCCACCGCGCCGAAAATTGCGTCGCCGATATCGGCGATTAGGCAACAGCGCTCGTCCAGCCGCAGCGACAAAATCCGAAAAACATCGGCCATCGCCAGCGGCTCTGAGCGTTCGCGTTTTTTTAGCGGCACCGGAAGGCCATCGACGCGCGACTGTTTAAATCGTTTCGGCGTCACTCGCGCGGTCGCAAGTTCTTCCAGAAACTCCCGGAACTGAATCGAATCGTAACGATGATATTGAACGTTCACCCGTTCTG
>JAJPJU010000083.1 GCA_021324035.1 Spartobacteria bacterium
GCAATTCGCCCAGAGTCAGATCGCATTCATCGAGCTGGCCGTCGGCGATCCGCTCCTCGATCAGTTCGTTGATCAGTTGCTCGACTTTCTGCGGCGTTGGTTTTTCCAAACTCCGCGACGCGCTTTCCACAATATCGGCAAGGCTGACGATCGCGCTCTCCTTGGTCTGCGGTTTCGGACCGGGATAACGGAAGCTTTCCTCCTGCACTTCAGGAATGTCTTCCTCGCGGATGTTCATGATTTTGCCGCCCGCGCGCGCGTCTTCCTGCTGCTGAAGGGCGCGTTGGAAGAAATAATAAACGAGCGAAGTGCCGTGATGCTCCTGAATAATATCGACGATGCGCTGGTTGAGTTTGTTCTTCAGCGCAAGATCGACGCCTTCTTTGACGTGCGAAATGATGATGAGCGCGCTCATGCTCGGCGCAAGATCGTCATGCGGATTGCGCTCGAAGCTCATGTTCTCGGTGAAATATTCCGGCTTCACCAATTTGCCGACGTCGTGGAAGTAAGCGCAAACGCGACACATCGTGGCATTGGCGCCGATTTTTTCGGCCGCCGCTTCGGCCAGATTCGCGACCACCAGACTGTGGTGATACGTCCCCGGCGCTTCGATCGTCATCCGCCGCAGCACGGGGTGATTGAGGTCGGACAGCTCGAGCCACGAAACATCGGTGGTGATTAGGAACAAATGTTCGAGTAGCGGCAACGCACCGCCGACGATCATCGCGGTGACGATTCCGTTTCCGAGCGCCAGCGCGCTTTGAATTCCGATCATGGCCCAGTCGTTGTCGGTTGGCGGAAACAAATTAATTGTGATCAATCCGAAGCAGAGCGACGCAAGCCAAATCGCCACTCCAACTCCGAGACCAGCGCGGATCAACTTGCCACGTCGCCGGACCTGTAAGGTGAGATAAACGGCGGTAAATCCGCTGATTAAACTGATGACTAAAAGGGACGCGTCGATCTTTACGAAGAGGACGCTGCTCCAAAAACTGACGAAGAATGCGGCGTAGAGTCCATGATTGCGCCCGAGCAAAACACTGAGGACCAGCGGCGCGAAAGCATACGGCGCGAGGAGCCATCCCATTTCCGGGGTGAGAAATTTGAAGGCGTGTTCGCCGCACAGCATCAGGACCATCTTGATCGCTGCGAGCTGGACGAAGATCGTTCCCAAAACCAGGAACACCTTGGAGTTTTGGGAAAACGTCACCGGATGGTTGATCCACAGCGCGGCAACGGCCGTGGCAAAAAACAGCAGCGCGATGACAAAGCTTTTGGTCGGCTCGGGCTGTTGACCGTTGAAAATCAAAAAGGCGAGGCCGGCGACGAATGCGCCCAGGATAACGACTTTCACAAACCGCGCGTATTCGAGACTGCGCAGCAATTCGTTCCGCGTCCGGCGCCGCCGCTGCTTTTTGGAGGCGAGGCCGCGTTTCAACAATCGTCTGCGTCTTAGAAAATCAAACATGGCTTATTTGCGCGACGACGGCGCCGGCGACCGGTGTTGTTGGTAGGCGCTGATAATGGAACGGACCAGCTCATGACGTACCACGTCACGCTCATTGAAATAGACAATCGATATTCCGGGGATGTTTTTCAACGCCTGAAGTGCTTCGACTACGCCCGACCGCTTGTTGGCTGGGAGATCAATCTGCGTCACGTCACCAGTGATCACGCATTTGGAATGCGGACCGATCCGGGTCAGCAACATGAACATTTGTTCAGTGGTGGTGTTTTGGGCTTCGTCCAAAATCACAAACGCGTTGTTTAAAGTCCGGCCGCGCATGTAAGCGAGCGGCGCCACCTCGATGGTTTGGCGGGCGATTGAGCGCTCGATCTCTTCCGGCTCCATCATGTCGCGGAGCGCGTCATAAAGCGGCCGCAAATAGGGCGCGATTTTTTGTTCAAGTTCCCCCGGCAAAAACCCAAGCGCCTCACCCGCTTCGACGGCAGGCCGAGTAAGAATAATCCGGCTGACCTGATCTTTCTTGAGCGCGGCGACTGCCATGGCAACCGCGAGATAAGTTTTGCCAGTCCCGGCAGGCCCAATCCCAAACACGATGTCGTGTTTCTCGATTGTTTCGATATAATTTTTTTGACCGGCGGAACGCGCGACAATCGGCGGTTTGCGCGATGAAGTGGTGATCTTCATCGAGACCGCGTCGGTCAAATTGTCCCCGCGCGATTCGTTCACCGAGTTGAGCGCGTATTGAAATTCGTGTTTTTGGATTGCCACGCCCTTTTTCTGCGCTTCTTCCAGTTGATCGAAAACGCGCTGGGCCTTGTCGAGCCTCTCCGGCTCGCCTTCGAGCTTGACCCAGCCTTCGCGAGTAGTGACTTTCACGCCTAACGAGTCCTCCATTCGTTTCAAGAGCTGAAGATCATTCGCGTAGAGCGATTGCAACTGCCGGGCGTTGTCGAAATGCAGCGTTCGCGATTCGGTCATCTAAAATGTCACCCTTGGCCGCCCAAGCTCGCTTCTGGAGGAATCACGATCACTCGCGATTACCGGAATCCGTAAACCAGCGCCCAGTGCGTCCGCTCCTCGGGCGATTCTTCCACCGAGACAATGATAAAGTAACTGCTGGTCGCCCTTGGAATCACATGCGCGGCGGCGAAGTGGCCTTTTTCCCAACTATCGGGTTGTTCGGCGAGTTTTCCTTCCGAGTCATAAATGTGGACCGAAATCTTCGCCCGCTCGACTTCAGTTCCCATCCAAAACCAGTATTCGTTCCCTTTGAATAACTGCTGCCGGACGGCTTTCTTTTCGCCCGAACCGAGATCGCCGCCCCAGTAATCTTCGCGGACCTGAAAACCTTCTTTAACATTTTGCTCGGCCGCCTGGAGCGCGAAGGACTGCGCGTCATCCACCGTGCCGCCGGCGCCGCGCGGCAAAATAAAGCAAACAAAAGCGAACAGACTTACTCGCAAACTGGATTTTATAAATCGGTTCATGAGAGCGCGTTCAATCCTTCGTTACGATTCCGCTATCAAGCTTGGTGGTGATGTCGTTGATCTTTCGGACGGAGTCGGCGGAAATTTTGGCCGAGCCGGCATCTACCAATGGTTTGACCTGGCCTAGACCATTCTGGATATCGCGAATGATTGGCGCTTGCTCGACGAACTCCGGCATCCCTTGAAGTTGAGTTTGGAAATGAACGATCAAGTCGGGCTGATGGAGCAACTCTGCGCCGTCAGTTGAGTAGTGTTTTGTTACCACTGAGGTCAACACTTGTGTGCCGCGCAACCAACCGCCAAGGCTGACCAGCTGAGATAATTTTTGGTCCTGCACTTCGTTCATTGCCGCCTGGACGCTGCTTTGAGTGCGATCGAGCTCCTGGCGAACGTCTTCCCACTTGCGCTTGTCAGCCGCTTCCGTGATCGCCTTGGCGTGGGGCACGATCGAATTTCCAACGCCGATGCCTTTCGACAGCTCCAGCACCCGGTGGCCAATGTCTTTCACTGCGGGCGCATCTTCCGCCTGAACGGCGATAAAGCCGTCCGCGATCACCGTTCCGAGCAGGAGGGCAATCCGCGGCCGTTCGGTAAAGTTGCTGCTTTTTTCGGTGCGAACGTATTCGCGCCAGTTGACCGAGCCGAGCTTGTTCAAGGCGCCGAAAATTTCGTTCGGCAGCGGAACAACCACGTTCTCGACCTGCTTCGACATCTTGCTGACATCGATTCGTTGCGGGGCTTGGGCAGCGTGAACGCAAAGCGTCGCCCCAAGAAAGACGCTCGCGCTAATTTTTAAAGTTTTAGAAAAGGCTATCATCGGCAGCTTCGACTGTTGATTTCGGCTTCGTATTCAGGATTAATGAAGCAAGTGTAAGCAGAACCTTGGCTCTGCACAAATACCTGCGCCTAGCAATTTTGACCGACCCACGCCCACCTCTTTCCGCCCAACATCGCGCCTCCCTGGCAATATGGACTTAAAAAGGCTCCGCCAAATACTGGATCGCGCCTCGTCCAGACGCATTCTGGTGATCGGCGACCTCATGCTCGATGAGTTTATCTGGGGTAAAGTTGGCCGGATTTCGCCCGAAGCACCCGTTCCGGTGGTCGAAGTGACCCGTGAATCATATTTCCCTGGCGGCGCAGCCAACGTGGCCCGCAATCTCCGCGAATTTGTCGATCGCGTGGCCGTTATCGGGTTGCTTGGAAAAGATCGCAGCGGCCAGCAATTGCGGGAATTGCTGGGCAAATGCAAAATCGACGTCTCGGATGCAGTTGAGGACGAGAAGTTTTCCACGATCGTCAAAACGCGGATCATCGCCCGTCACCAACAGGTTGTGCGGGTCGACCGGGAAAAAATCGCGCCGCCGTCAACAAAGGTAATTGCCAAAGTTGCGGCCGCGGTCCGAAAGCGATTGAGCGATTTCGACGCGATCATTTTCGAAGATTACGGCAAAGGATTTCTCGCCGCAGATCTGGTTGCCCAGATCGCCCGCGACGCACGGGCAGCCAAAAAAATCGTCACGGCTGATCCGAACCCACACAATCCAATCGACTGGAGCGGAATGACCGCGGTGAAGCCCAATCGGTCCGAGGCTTTTTTGGCCGCTGGCATTCCCGATCGAGACGCCGATCTCGCGCCAAAAAAAGACGTCGATCTGGTACGTGCCGGAAAAGTCCTGCTGGAGAAATGGGGCACGCAATATCTTTTGATCACGCTCGGCGAGCATGGAGTGATGTTTTTCGAAAAAGGAAAACATCCGCATCATCTTCCGACCAAAGCACGCGACGTCTTCGACGTGTCCGGTGCGGGTGACACCGCGATCGCGATGTTTACTCTTGCCCTTACTTGCGACGCCACGCCGCTCGAGGCCGCTCAAATTGCAAATCACGCGAGCGCGGTTGTGGTCGGCAAACTCGGCACTGCCACCGTCACCCGCGATGAGTTGATTTCCAGTTTCGAACATGACTTCGACTGAAGTGAAGTCGCCCGCGGTCTTTCTGGATCGCGACGGCACTCTGATGCACGACGCCGATTACTGTTCCCGCCCCGATCAGGTTCGCGTTTTCGATGGAGTGGCCTCGGCGTTGCTATCACTCAAGGAAGCCGGCTACAAAATCATTGTGATCACAAACCAGAGCGGCATCGGACGCGGCTTCTTCACCGAAAAAGATTATCGCGCGGTGGAAGCCGAAGTTTCGCGCCAACTCGGCAATGGTTTAATCGATGCGACCTATTTTTGTCCTGACGTTCCGGGTCAACCATCGGACTGTCGCAAACCGGCGCCCGGAATGGTGCTTCAAGCCGCGCGCGAGCATTTCATCGACCTTTCCCGATCATTTTTGGTCGGAGACAAAGAGATCGACGCCGAGTGCGCGCATAACGCCGGCGTTCGGGCGATCCGGGTCCGGACCGGCTTCGATAAAATGACGGACGGAAGCTGCGCCGACTGGGTGGCGGAAGATGTCGTGGCGGCAGCGAAGATCATTCTAAATGAAGCGAAAAGCTAAAGCGGTCGGAATTATTCCGGCGCGTTGGGGCTCGACGCGTTTCCCGGGAAAACCGTTGTATCTCATTGGAAACAAACCGCTTCTTCGTCACGTGTGGGAGCGCTGTCGTCGAGCGAAGAGTTTGGATTCGGTGATCATCGCCACCGACGATATGCGGATCGCCAAGGCGGCCTTCAGCTGGGGCGCTGAGGTCGCGATGACATCTAAGAAGCATCAAAGCGGGACCGACCGAATCGCCGAGGTCGCGCGTCACGCCGCCCACTACGGCATCATTATTAATATCCAGGGCGACGAACCATTGATCGAACCTCGCCTGCTCGACCGGATGGTCGAAACGCTGCGGTCGAATCCCAAAATGGATATCGTCACGGCGGCTCATCCGTTTTCAAATCAGGCCGAGGCTGCCTCGCCGCACCAGGTAAAGGTGATTGTCGATCACGACGACAACGCGCTTTATTTCTCGCGATACGCGATCCCCTTCCCGCGCAACCGATCGCTGCCAATCAAATATCTGCGGCACCAGGGCGTTTACGGATTTCGACGAAAGGCGCTGCTCGATTTTGTGAAATGGAAACCGAGCTCGTTGGAACGCGCGGAGTCGCTCGAACAATTGCGCGCGCTTGAAAATGGTGTAAAGGTTCATGTGCTTCTCACCAATCACGGATCCCCCGGTGTAGACACACCGGCAGACGCAAAAGCGCTGGAGCGAAAGCTGGCTCGCGCGAAGCGTGTCGAGGCGGCCGTGTCGGCCGCTGTGAATCGTAAATCGCAGCAAAAACGTCGACCCTCAAAGCGATGAAGTACATTTTCGTCACTGGCGGCGTCGTTAGTTCGTTAGGCAAAGGCCTGGCCGCGGCATCTCTCGGCACGCTCCTCGAAGCGCGCGGATTGCGGGTTGTTCTCCAAAAATTCGATCCGTATCTCAACGTGGACCCGGGAACGATGAATCCGTTTCAGCACGGCGAAGTTTACGTGTTGAACGACGGCGCGGAGACCGATCTCGATCTCGGCCATTACGAGCGTTTCACCAACTGCGTTCTCTCGCGCCACAATAACCTCACCAGCGGCCAGGTTTACGAGTCGGTCATATTAAAAGAGCGCCGCGGAGATTATCTCGGCAAAACTGTCCAGGTCATTCCGCACGTCACCGACGAGATCAAAGACCGGATCCGGGAAATTTCCGACGAATCCAAATACGACGTCGTGATCACGGAAATCGGCGGCACCACCGGCGACATTGAAGGTTTGCCGTTTTTGGAAGCGATCCGGCAATTTATTCTCGAAGTCGGCCCGCAGAACGTAGTGAACGTGCATGTCACGCTCGTGCCCTACATCAAGGCGGCGGCTGAGTTGAAAACCAAGCCGACGCAGCAAAGCGTGGCCAAGCTGCGCGAGATTGGTTTGCAACCACAGGTGTTGATTTGCCGGACCGAGAAACCGATCGATCGCGAACTTCGGCAGAAATTATCGATGTTCTGCAGCGTTTCGGAAAAAGCCGTCGTCGAAGCGCGCGACGTTGAGCATACGATTTACGAAGTGCCGCTGATGCTGCACGAGGAAGGCTTGGATCAACTTGTTTGCGATCTGATGCATCTCAAAACTCCCGAGCCGAACCTGACCAGCTGGAAGAAGTTCGTCGATTGCGTGATTAGCCCGCAAAAACGGGTCAAGATTGCCGTTGTAGGCAAATACATTCACCTGCAAGACGCCTACAAGAGTATTTACGAGTCCCTGACTCATGCGGCGGCAAGCCAGGATTGCGGTATTGAATTGAAGCTGGTGGACGCAGAGTCGCTTCAGGACCGCGTCGGTACGCAGCTCCAGGATGTGAATGGAGTTTTGATCCCGGGCGGATTTGGCGAGCGTGGCGTCGAAGGAAAAATCAA
>JAJPJU010000116.1 GCA_021324035.1 Spartobacteria bacterium
ATGATCAGTGATTTAATTTTCATATCTTGAATTAGAAACATCTGCTGTGTGAAAAGGTTACAAAAAAAGGCAGCTAGCCATTTCGGTCATGCACGCTTTATTCGTTCTCTTCGATGACCACGAGTGAAAAAAACGCAATCAGCCCGCGCCGAAGCGAAGATTTCCCGGAGTGGTATCAGCAGGTGATCCGCGCAGCGGAGTTGGCGGAGCCGAGCGACGTCCGCGGTTGCATGGTGATTCGGCCGTGGGGTTACGGGATTTGGGAAAATATGCAGCGCCAGCTGGATGCGATGTTTCGGGCGACCGGTCACCGCAATGCTTATTTTCCGTTATTTATTCCCCTGAGTTATTTCGCGAAGGAAGCGGAGCACGTCGAAGGCTTTGCCAAAGAATGCGCCGTTGTCACCCACACAAGACTCGAAGCAGGCCCGGATGGAAAATTGAAACCGGGAAGCCCGCTGAATGAGCCACTCGTGGTGCGACCGACTTCGGAAACAATTATTGGCGCGAGCTATGCGAAATGGGTCCAATCCTATCGCGATCTACCGATCCTGATTAATCAGTGGGCTAATGTAGTTCGTTGGGAGATGCGGCCGCGTTTGTTTTTACGAACCACGGAATTTTTGTGGCAGGAAGGGCATACCGTGCATGAAACCGAAGCGGAGGCGCGCGAAGAGACCTCCCGAATGCTCGGCGTTTATGAATCGTTCGCGCAGGATTATTGCGCGATTCCCGTTTTCGCCGGCGAAAAATCCGAGAGCGAGAAATTTCCGGGAGCTGTCCAGACGTTGTCGATTGAAGCGATGGTGCAGGACCGGAAAGCGATCCAGGCCGGCACTTCCCATTTTCTCGGACAAAATTTCGCCAAGGCGAGCGGGATCCAATTTCAAAACCGCGAAGGGAGGCAGGAATACGGCTGGACTACGAGCTGGGGCATGACCACTCGAATGGTCGGCACCGTGGTCATGATGCACAGCGATGACGACGGACTTGTTTTGCCGCCGCGGATCGCGCCGGAGCAAATCGTGATTCTGCCGATCACCCCGAAGGAAGAAACGCGCCCGAAGGTGTTGGAGGTTTGCGATGCGCTCGCGCTCCAATTGCGCGGAAAACGTTTCGCCGACGCGCCAATCGAAGTGGAAGTGGATAAGCGTGATTTGGGCGGAGGCGTCAAAAATTGGGAGTGGATCAAAAAAGGTGTCCCAATCCGGGTTGAGATCGGTCCGCGCGATTTGGAGAAGAATTCCGTCGCGGTGTCGCGGCGCGACCAGCCGATCAAATCCAAAGAATTTATGTCGATTCAGGAATTCGCGGCCAATGCTTCGGAAATGCTGATGTCGATCCAGAATAATCTCTACCAGCGCGCGAAAAAGTTTCAGGAGGAAAACACGCGAGTGATTGATTCGAAGGATGAGTTTTACGATTTCTTTACAGCGAAGAATGCAAATAAGGCGGAGATCCACGGCGGTTTCGCGCTCGCCCACTGGAACGGTTCACGAAAAGTCGAAGAGCAGATCAAGAACGACCTGAAGGTAACCGTCCGAGTAGTTCCATTTGGCAAAGGCGAACCGGGCAAATGCATTTTCACCGGCGAACCGAGCCCGAAGCGTGTTGTGTGGGCGAAATCCTACTGAGCTAAGATCGCTTTAATTCGAAAACGATCGGCTGTCTGGGGCGTTGCGGTTTATCGGGGCGGCTGCCTTTTACCATCCGAAAGATTTCGCCGCCTTCGTTTGCCAAGGGAACCAATTTCGCCGACGGAGACATGCGCGGCCAAATACTACTGACCTGTTGACGTTGGAACACGAACTCGTTTATTTCCGCTGCTCATGGAATTAAAGCTTTATAGCCGCGAATGGTGTTCGTGGTGCATCGATGCCAAGGAATATTTGGAGGCACACGGCTATAGGTTCGTAGAGATCGACGTCGGAGAAGACCGGCAGGCTTACGAGGAGATGAAGCAGCTTTCGGAGCAAACCTATGTGCCGACCTTTGTTGCCGGCGATCACGTGCTTGCCAATTTTGACACCGATCAACTTGAGAGGTTCCTGACTGAGCACGAAATCCAGCCCTGATGTTATTTAAGCTTTTCATCCTCCTCGGGGTGGGAGTTCTCGCCGTCGCGCTCCGCAGTTTTCAAAGTTCATTTTCCCAAAAGTCCGGCGCGGCCGCGATTCTGGTCGTTTCCTATTTGTTCGTTTATTTTATTTCGGACAGTCACATTCTGGGGGCTGCCGCCGCCGCCGCCTGGTTCTTTCTTCCGTGGGTGGAAATTCTTACCCGGATTCGCGCACTGCGGCTGCCAAAGGAAAAGCAGCTCCGGCCGAAATCGCCGCCGTCGAGCGACACTTTTCCGACGTTGAACGAGATCACCCGTGAGATCGAAAACGAAGGCTTCGCCCATATCAACGACGCCGGCTGGGATTGGGAAGATTATCGGCAATTCTTCCGGCTCTTTTACAAAGCGGAAGATCGGGCCCAGGCGACGATTTGCCTGAACGAACAACACGATCTCGCCTTTTACTATTTGCGAATTTCATCGCGCGCGAGGAGCGGGATCATTTGGACAACCTGGAATTATCCGTTGTCGTATGGATTGAAATTAACCCCGCAGTTCCGGATTAACCGGCAACGGCCGGACCAGACTTTCTGGCAGCTCTACCAGAGTCACCGCGCGTTTTTGCGGAAGAACAATGTCCAGATCGACGCGATCGAGCCACTGGACGAAGAAAAGATCGAGAAGGAAATGGAGCGCGACCTGAGGGAACAGATTGCCCACAACATTCACAAGGGCGTATTGAAACCGACGCCCGAGGGCGACGTAAAATATTCCTGGCGCGGGATGATCTATCTCTGGTGCCAGTTCTTGCTGGATCTCGTTAGGCTCTGACGAGATCGAGAACTTTCTGATTTAACGATTTAGCCATTTAATGATTTAGCGAATGGAAGAAGGGAACCGGCGTTTTCCTAAAATCGTTAAATCTCTAAATCACTAAATCGTTAAATTCTTCACACTTTCATGATTTCAGTTTCTTTGTGCTTGAGATGATCGTCGATTGATTTGATGAAGCGGTCGGTCAGTTTCTGAATCTCGTCTTCGACGTCGCGCATTTCGTCTTCACTGATTCCGCCGCCGGTTTTGAGCTTTTTGGCTTCATCCAAGGCACTTCGCCGATTACTGCGAACACGAACCCGCGCTTCCTCCGCCATTTTGCTCAGGGATTTCGCCAATTCTTTTCGTCGTTCCTCGGACAGCTCGGGAATTGGCAATCGAATGATTTTTCCATCGACCGCCGGTGTGATCCCAATCTTGGATTCTTTCAGGGCGCGCTCAATGTCCTGAACGGTGCCCGCGTCGAATGGCTGCAAGACCAGCAAACGGGATTCGGGCGTGGTGATCAGCGCCAGCTGTTTTAGCTTCATCGTCGATCCGTAGGCCTGGACGTCGATATTTTCGACCAGCGCGGGCGAGGCTTTGCCGGTACGCACGCCTGAAAATTCGTGCACCAGATAGTCGACGCTTTTTTCCATCGACATTTCGCTCTCCAAAAGAATGTCGTCTCTGTTCATGTGTTTAAATTTTTACTTCGTCTCCGGCTCGTCGCAAACCAGCGTGCCTACTTTTCGCCCGAGCACCGCATCGCGCAGGATCCCCGGTTTGTACATGTCGAACACGACGATTGGAATCTTGTTGTCCATACAAAGGCTGAACGCAGTCGAATCCATTACTTGCAGACGCTTGCTTAGGGCTTCAGTGAAACTGATTCGGTCGAAACGTTTTGCATTCGGATCTTTGATCGGATCGCGATCGTAGACACCGTCGACTTTGGTTGCTTTCAAAATTACGTCAGCGCCAATTTCGCTCGCGCGCAATGCTGCAGTGGTGTCAGTGGAGAAGTAAGGATTGCCCGTGCCGGCGGCGAAAATTACCACCCGACCAAGCTCAAGATGGCGAACGGCCCGCCCCAGAATGAACGGCTCAGCCACATTTTTCATTTCAATGGCCGTCTGGACGCGCGCTTCGACGCCCGCTTTGGTCAGGGTGCTGCGAAGCGCGAGCCCGTTGATCACCGTCGCCAGCATTCCCATGTAATCGGCGGTCGTGCGATCCATTCCGCGAACTGCTGCCGACGAGCCGCGCCAGATGTTGCCGCCTCCGATGACAATCGCGATCTGGACGCCGAGCTGATTCACTTCCTTTATCCGCTCCGCGATTTCGCGCACCACGGCGGGCGAGATATTTTCACGCGCGCCGCGCTCCTGAAGCGCTTCGCCGCTCAATTTGAGGATCACGCGTTTATAGGCTGGCGCCTCGGTTTTCATCGCAGGCCAAATGAAACGCGAGGATATCGGTCTTGGAAAGTCAAAACCTGCAGCCGCCGCCCCGGGGAGCCGCCTTCATCTCGAATCACACAGTCTTGCCCTATCGATTTTGGCCGCGCAGGAATTCGGCGGTGGACATTCGTTTTTTCCCCTCGAGTTGAACTTCAGTCAGGGACAAGGCGCGATCCGCTGCCGCGATCACTAACTCCGGGCCGCGTTTGAGGATTTCTCCCGGCTTGCCGCCAGCATCTGCAATCCTTGCGGAGAAAATCTTTAGCTTTTGCTTGTTGAATTCGGTGAATGCGCCGGGCCACGGATTGTAGGCGCGCACTTTACGTTCGATGTCTTCGGCTGGTTCGTTCCAAGCGATCCGTCCGGCTTCGCGATCCAGTTTCGGCGCGTAGGTAGCGTGCTCTTTATCCTGGGGGATGCGCGGCGCCGTTCCGGCTGCGATCATCTCCAACGCGGCCAGCAACGCATCCGGTGCGACTTCGGCCAGCCGATCGTGCAACGATCCGCCGGTATCGGTGGGGGCGATGTCGATTTTCCGTTCGAGCAAGATATCTCCGGTGTCCAGGCCTTCATCGACGTACATGACTGTGATGCCGGTTTCGCGATCGCCGGTTGCGATTGCGGCCTGAATTGGTGCGGCTCCGCGCCATCGCGGCAGAATCGATGCGTGAAGATTCAGGCAAGCCAGTTTGGGAATCTCGAGAACAGCGCGCGGCAAGATTTGTCCATAAGCCATCACGACGATCACATCCGGCGCGAGACGGCGAATTTCTTCGATCGCTCTTGGCTCTTTGATCTTCACCGGCTGTAAGATCGGCACTTTGTCGCGAGACAGCGCGGCTTTAATAGGCGGCGCCGTGATTTTTTGTTCGCGACCGGCGGGCTTGTCCGGTTGCGTAACTACACCAACAAGTTCCTGCCTGGATTGTTGAAGAGCGCGCAGTGTCGGTACGCCAATCTCGCCCGTGCCGATGAAAACGATCCGCATTTGCGGCTTATCGAAGCGACCGAAGTGGAATGCGAACTTGTTGTCTCCGCGATCGCACCGCTTCGGTCATCATTTTTTCGCCGGCGGTGACTTCACGCTGGCCAACCGACGAGCCGCACTCGGTGCAAAGATAATCGAAAATCTCCTTGTCCGGGAGAACTAGCAGCAATCGCTCACGAACCGGCGTGGTCGCCCGGCATTTTTGGCAATAAAGCGTCGAAGCAGTGAAATTCTCAAACTGCGACTGCGGCTG
>JAJPJU010000067.1 GCA_021324035.1 Spartobacteria bacterium
AAGTGTCATTCACGCTGAGGGACCTAAGTCGACGGCCGCGACATCGAACGCGGGCACACCCAAACTGCTTATTGATCCAAGCTTCACTTCCGTCGCTCTGCGGGGGAAAGCTAGCCTGATTGTCAGTCCGCTGACCCATCGAGGCGGAAATTATCTGGGTGAGTATCAACTCAAGGTGAAGCCCTATTTTTTTAAGAGCGAGAAAGGCAGTTTACTTCTGGCGGCATCAGATGATGCGGTTCGAAAGCTCCAAGCGGGAACGCCGATCAACTTTACCGGCAAGGCCGTCACACACAAAGACGGCAGAACTCACATCGTGCTTGGAAGGGCAACACCATCATCAGGTGACTGCGGGAGCGTCACATTTTCAATCATAACCGACGACGCGAAGATAGTGTTCAACACTTCCTATCACTTCGGGACTTAGCGGCTCAGAGCAACTTTCCTTGCAGTCGACTACGGCTCCCATAATTCAAAGATATGGCGCCTGGCTTAGAAACCACGACTACCGCAACAGAAAACACAGATCATCCAACACGCTGCGTTCACACTCTTCCGGGTCTGGGATTTGGAAAACGCCGAAGCCCAGAATGGGCATCTCGAGGCCGTTGTTCGAAGTGACTTTTTGCATCGTTGTGATGTTCGCGCACTAGTCATCGCCCGACCGTCTTCATGAGATGCGCCGGATAGCGTTCGCCCTCGATTTGTATATCGGCAGCGGCGCGCTCGATCTCCGCAAGGTCGCTCGCCGTTAGTTCGATCCGTGAGGCCCCAATATTTTCCTCCAACCGATGGAGCTTGGTCGTGCCAGGGATGGGCACGATCCATGGCTTGCGCGCCAGCAACCACGCGAGCGCAATCTGCGCGGGCGTGGCCTTCTTTTCGTCTGCGATCCGTTTCAGCAGATCGATCAACGCCTGATTCTTTTCCATCGCTTCCGGAGTAAAGCGCGGCAGGATTTTGCGAAAATCGTCTTCAGCGATCTTTGTATCCTTGTTCATCGCCCCCGTCAGAAAACCTTTACCGAGTGGACTGTAGGGGACAAATCCAATGCCCAGTTCTTCGCACGCATCGAGAATGCCGTTCGTTTCGGGGCCGCGCGTCCAGAGGGAATATTCGTTTTGCAGCGCGGTCACCGGCTGCACCGCGTGCGCACGCCGTAAAGTCTGAGCACTCGGCTCCGACATCCCGAAATGCTTCGCTTTGCCTTGCGAGATCAGTTCCTTCACCGCGCCGGCCACATCCTCGATCGGCACTTCCGGATCCACGCGATGTTGATAAAGGAGATCGATGCTCTCTATCCGCAGCCGCTTGAGTGATCCTTCGACCGCCCGCCGAATGTTGTCCGGTTTGCTGTTCAATGGTGCTGCTCCGGGCTTTTTGTCAGGCCCGGTGAGGTCGAATCCGAATTTCGTGGCGATGACAACCTTTCCGCGAAATGGGGCGAGCGCTTCGCCGACAAGCTCTTCATTTGTGAACGGTCCATAGACCTCCGCGGTATCGAAGAACGTGACGCCACGTTCCACCGCCGCGTGGAGAAGCTCTGTCATTTCCTTTTTATCTTTCGGCGGTCCGTAGGAAAAACTCATCCCCATGCAGCCGAGCCCGATGGCCGAGACTTCCAAGTTACTCTTTCCAAGTTTGCGCTTTTGCATAACCAAGGATCGCCTCTGCTGGGCTATTTGCTCGCGCAATCCTGCCGCTTAGCGGTCTTTCCCGGAATCTGACCCGAATGTCAAAAAGGGAACGGAACCGGTTCGTTCCACGACAAATCAGCATTTTCGGCTGCCATTTCGGCTGAAAACCGGTTCTAAATGACAAAAGGGGAGTGAACGGGCTAGGCTCCACAAATTTTGGCGAATGAAAGACAACCTCCAATTACGCGACGGAAAAGTGATTCTGAGCGAGGAGCCGCTCGTTCTTGAAACGCCGCTGGAAAATCTCGGCGAATTCATCACCCCAACGAAGTTATTCTACGTCCGGAATCATTTCCCGATCCCGACGATCGACAAAAGCAAATGGCGGCTGCGAATTGAAGGCGAAGTCGACAAACCGTTTGAAATTAATTTCGACGAACTGACCAGGCTCGAATCAAGGGAAATTCCGGTGACGCTCGAATGCGCTGGTAATGGACGCAGGTTTCTCGAACCGAAGGTCAAGGGCGTGCAATGGAATATCGGCGGCGTAAGCAACGCGGCATGGACCGGTGTGCCGTTAGCGACGCTGCTCGATCGCGCCGGACTCAAGTCGAGTGCGATCGAAATAATCTTAGAAGGAACGGACCATGGCTTGTTGGACGATCCGAAAGCGCCACGCGGCGAAATTAATTTTGCGCGAAGCATTCCAATTAAAAAGGTCCGCGACGTTGTGCTTGCCTACCAAATGAATGGTGTCGATCTCCCGCCCGAACACGGATTCCCCGTCCGGGCAATTGTTCCCGGCTGGTACGCAGTCGCGTCAGTGAAATGGTTGCAGCGTATCATCGCGACGGACAAACCATTCAACGGCTATTATCAAACGCTCGATTACTCTTTTTGGAAACGAGAAGGGGATCACGCGCGGCTGACAGCGCTTTCAGATATTCAAATCAAAGCGGTAATCACGAGCCCTGCCGAAGGCGAAACTGTCGCTGCGAATTCGAACCTTCGGGTCCGTGGGGCGGCCTGGACCGGCCACGATGAAATAATCAAGGTCGAGGTCAGTAGTGATAATGGATCGAACTGGAAGGAAGCAAGATTGATGGGCGAATCGAAGCCGAACGCGTGGCGGCTTTGGGAATTTAACTGGCAGGCGCCGGCAAAGGCGGGCCAGGCAACATTGATCGCGCGCGCCACCGATTCGGCTGGCCACACTCAGCCGACGACGCGCGATGCCGATCGTGGGAGCTATATGATCAATCATCTGGCGCCGATTCAGGTGGACGTGAGGTAGGGGCGGTTCTCCAAACCGCCCGCGGGGGGTTGAGGTCAGTCGCCCCTACCTCAATTGTTGAACTCTATCGCAGTCTCGGGTTAACTCCCTGCGTGTCGCTCGTTTTCAAAACCGTCCAGACCCCCGGTATTGCCGAGCTCTCTTATCTGGTCGGTGACGACGACGAAGGAGTCGCCGCAGTTTTCGATCCACGTCCCGACTGCGGTATTTACATAACCATGGCGCGTGAAAGTGGCGTAGCCATTACGCATATTTTTGAAACGCACATTCACGCCGATCTGGTGAGCGGTTCGCGAGAACTCTGCGCCCGATTGGATTCGGCCAAAATCTTCGCAAGTCACGAAGGCGGCGCGAAGTACGACTTCCCCGTCGAACAGCTGAAGGACGGAGATCGATTCGAATTTGGCGAAGTGTCGATCACGGCGAAACACACTCCGGGTCATACCCCCGAGCACATGTCGTATTTGCTGGCTGACCCCGAATTCCCCGATGAACCGTGGGGAATTCTGACCGGTGATTCGCTGTTCGTTTCATCGGCCGGCCGCCCGGATTTGCTGGGAGAAAAACACACCAACCGGCTGGCCGAGCAGCAATTTCACACGTTACGCGATTTCTACATGAAGATGCCGGACCATGTGATGATTTATCCCAATCATGGCGCGGGTTCGCCATGCGGCGCTGATATCGGGGCGCGTTTGACCAGCACCATCGGTTACGAGCGTCGCCACAATAAATTTTTGCAGTTCGACGACATGCAGAAGTTTACCGATTACGCGCTAAAAACCGCGCCGCCGGTTCCGACCTACTATCCGCGGATGAAAAAAGTGAACGCGGAAGGTCCGGAAGTAATTGGCGGACTGCCGCGCGTCCCAGGTTTACCGGCGAAACAATTCAAAGAGGCGATCGGCAAGAATGGCAATCAGCTCGTCGATGTTCGCACCATGCTTGGGTTTGGCGGCGGTCACATTCCCGGCGCACTCAACATTGGCGGGTCTCCAAGTCTTTCGATTTGGGCTGGCTGGATGCTCGATCCGGCTAAGCCGATCCTGCTCGTTCTCGAAAGCGACGGCGATTTGGAGAACGTTCTCCGGCTTTTCGTGCGCACCGGCTATACCAAATTCGCCGGCTACCTCATTGATGGGATGAAATCATGGGATGCGGCCGGTTTTCCGATCGAACAACTGCCACAAATGAGCGTGCACGAACTAAACGAGAAGAAATCTTCGTTGCAGATCGTCGATGTGCGTGGTCCGGGCGAATGGAAAAAAGGACACGTCCCCGGCGCGCGCCACATTTTTGTTCCGGAACTACAAAAGCGAATCGGAGAACTCGATCGCAGCAAGCCAACAGTTGTTTATTGCGGCAGTGGATATCGCTCGAGCATTGCCGCGAGCATTTTGAAACCAGCGGGGTTTAAGGAACTTTGGAATGTGCCGGGAAGCTGGGAAGCTTGGAAGAAAGCAAAGCTCCCTATTGAAGGAGCAGACGGCCAGTGAACGGAACTACCGCCGCTACTTTGCCACGCCCGTCGTTTGGCCAAACGATGCGGCCGGACGTTTGGTGGGCACAGCCGCTTTTTATATTTCTCGGATTATCGACTTTCATTGTTTATTCGACCTGGGCCGCGTTTCAGGGCGCGCATTATCACTTCGGAAATTATGTCTCACCGTTTTACTCGCCGGAAATTTTTGGCGATTCGCCTCACGCGTGGATTCACGGCAGACCGAGCTGGTGGCCTGCCTGGATCAATTTTTCACCAGCGTTCCTGATCCTGTGGGCGCCCGGCGGATTTCGGCTTACCTGCTATTACTATAGAGGCGCGTATTACAAGGCGTTTTGGGCGGATCCGCCGGCCTGCACCGTCGGCGAGCCAC
>JAJPJU010000181.1 GCA_021324035.1 Spartobacteria bacterium
CAGCATTCGTTCGTAAGCTTCGTTGATATAATCCATTTTGATTTTCTCGATGTCGCAGACGATGCCCCGGTCCGCGCAGAAATCGAGCATCTCCTGGGTCTCGGCGATTCCGCCGATCAGCGAGCCAGCGAGGCTACGGCGCCAACGAATAACGCTAAACGCGTCCACCGGGATCGGATCCGGTGACGCTCCGACCAGACAAAGGGTCCCGTCACGTTTTAGCAAATTAAGATACGCGTCCATGTCATGCTTCGCCGAAACGGTATCAACGATGAAGTCGCAGCTCTTGGCGTGCTTGTTCATGGCGTCTTCGTCTTTCGAGATCACAACTTCATGAGCGCCGAGCTTTTTCGCGTCCTCGATTTTGTTTACCGAAGTTGTAAACAAAATGACACGCGCGCCAAACGCGTTTGCGAATTTTACGGCCATGTGACCAAGCCCGCCCAAACCGACCACACCGACAGTTTGATCCTTGCCGATTTTCCAGTGCCGCAGCGGCGAATATGTCGTAATCCCGGCGCACAAAAGAGGAGCGGTCGCCGCTTGATCGACCCCGTCACGAACGCGCAGTACGAAATTTTCGTCGACGACAATGCTGGTTGAATAACCGCCGTAAGTAACGCCGCCCGTGTGTTCGTCCGGGCTGTTGTAAGTGAAAACGACGTCCTCGCAGAATTGTTCGAGATTTTCGTGGCAGCTTCGGCAATCGCGACACGCGTCGACCATGCAACCGACGGCGGCGAGGTCGCCTTCTTTGAATTTCTTCACGTCGCGCCCGACCGCCACGACCCGGCCGAGAATTTCGTGCCCGGGAACGCATGGATAGGTCGTTCCGCCCCATTCGCCCCGTGCGGTGTGAATATCGGAATGGCAAACGCCGCAGAACAGGATGTCGACTTTGACGTCGTTAGGCAGGATGTCCCGGCGTGCAAATGAAAACGGCTCGAGCGGCGATCTCGCCGATGTGGCCGCGTAGGCTTTTGTTTTGGCAGTCATATAAGTGACTCGCAACCCACGCCCCGATTGCGCTGTGCGAAAATTTTAGTCAAGAGTTTGAACTAACAACCAGACCCCGGCCGACAACACCGCCGCGAAACAGGACAACACCAGGGCGGCGCGACGCGATTGGCGCACCTTGAATTCAGGGCGCGGAATGTCGTCATGGATGTGACTACCCTCGTAAAGCTTCATCAAAACAAAGGCGACGACGAAACCGACTGCAGCCCATTTGAGAGAACCCAAGGTGAGATCAAGCATCTCAACTTAGTGTAACTAGGTGATTACAAAGTTCAATTTTCAGCCCTGTCAGTATTTGCCCGGCATGCTACGCCGTTTGTTTACTTATCACCTGCTTGTACCCGGCATCGGTGATGCCGGCCGGCCGGGGTCATCGAGCCCGGCTACAACTCAGCGGCCGCCCTGCACGCTGAGTTCCCAGCGATAGCCATCCGGATCGTGAAACCAAATTCCCATGTTCTTGGAACCCTCGGCCTCCGGCCCGATTTCATTTCCGGGATCTTCGATGTTCACTTTATGTTTTTTTAAATGGGCCAGCGCCTTCCGTAACATCGTCATGTTCGGAAGATGAAATGACATGTGGTCGATCGTTTTCGGGGACGGTCTTCCCTTAAACAGCGCAATCGTCACGTTGTCATTGCCAATCGCAATTCCCTCGTCGAACTCGAATTGTTTTTGTAATCCGAGCGCGCGCCGGAACCAGTCCGCGCTTGTTTTCGGATCGCGCACGGCCAATCCAAAATGGCCAACGACCCCGAGCTTGAAGGGCACTTTCACTTTCATATTTCAAATCGGCACCGACCCTGCCAAAAGATAACGCATCCAAACATGGTCGCGTTGGCATTAATTTTATGCGTCGCCATGGCGACGTTCGGTGTGGTCGTGATTGTTAAGCCGGCCCTGGCCCACGATTTAACCCGGCTGTTTGCCAACAAAACTGGAATGTGGATTGCGACCGGGATTCGCGCCGTGCTCGGGCTCGGACTTCTTGCCGCCGCGAGCGAATCGAAAGCTCCCGTGTTACTCCAAGTCCTCGGCGGACTGATCCTGATCGTCGCGGTTGTGATGCCGATCCTGGGGTTGGAACGTCATCGTCGAATGATTGACTGGTGGCTGGCCAGGTCACGAACCGTGGAAATGCTTTGCGGCGGCGCGGCGTTCGTTTTCGGCATCGGTTTGACCTACCTGATCGTCTAGGAACGAGCGGTTCTGCCCGGCAAAACGTGAGCATGAGAAATGCTTTTTGAAGGGGCATGCCTCTTGCACTCATCTCCACCAAGCCGGCAAAACGGGAATCAAAGCCGAATCCATTCGCCACGCCGGATTTTGGCTCCGTTTATTCCGTTGCCGAAATCAACGCTTACATCGCCATCCGTGATCAGCTGCTCGATGAAGCGGAAAAACTTCACACTACGGCGAAAATCGCGAGTACTGCGTTGGCCAACGATTTTGTCGAAGGTTGTTTGAAGCCCGCGCGTTCTCCGTACGAAGACCAATGCTTGCCCGAGCCAGACGCGGTTCGCGAGCGCGAACGTTGTGAATCCGTCCGCGAACGTCTAACGCGACTTCGCGATATCTCGGTTTAACCGTTGGTGCCGCTCCGATGGAGCTTATTCCCGTCGCAGAACGGCTATAAACACAACGCGCCTAACGGCGCTCCAGCTGCGTAGCGATGTTTATAGCTAGCCAAATCTTTTGCGAGCCAGCTCCAGCGGAGCGACACTAAAACGCTAATCTCTCCCCCACAACATCGCGACGCTCGTCGTAAGACTGCCGCCCATGTTGAAGGTCAGGTAGCGTTTCGCGTTCGGAATCTGCCGCGCGCCGGCCTGATCGGTCAGATGCTGATATGCTTCCACCACCTGCCTGACGCCAGTCGCGCCAACCGGGTGACCATCTCCAATCAATCCGCCACCGGGATTCACTGGAATCTCGAAGGCAAATTTGCCTTTCATCTTTTCGTTGCGCACCTGGGGCAGCGTGGTGGCTCCGCTTTTCGCAAGCTCGGCACCTTTTCCTGGCTCGGTGAGTCCCAGAATTTCGTAGACCACGACCTCGGTGACTGAGAAACAATCGTGCACATCCGCGCCCTGAATGTCGCGCGGTTTCAGGTTTGCCATTCCAAACGCGTGTTCGGCTGCTTTGCGCGCAATTGAAAAAGTCGGCGCGTCTTTTTTGTCGAGGGGCAAATAATCGGTCGTGTGACCGAAGCCAAGCAATCGCGGCGTTGTCTTTTTGTCCCGACCGATCTTGTCCAGATATTTGCCTGAAACTAGGACCAGTCCGGCCGAGCCGTCGGTGATTTGCGAACAATCCGAAACTTTTAACGGCGGAGCGACGCTGGGGTTTTTATCCGAAACCTGCGACGCACAATCGAGAGTGAGATCGGCGTCCCGCATTTGGGCCAATGGGTTCAACTTTGCGTGCGCGTAATTCTTCCAGGCGACTGTGGCAAGGTCAGCTTCCTTCGCGCCATACTTGTCGATGTAAATCTGGGCGATTTTCCCGAACAGTTTCGGAAACATGAAATCCCCGTATTCCGGTTTTTCATTGTGATAATCGGCTGCTGCCCCCAGCACGTCCGAGCCATCCAGCGACGACATTGTCTTTTGCTGTTCCGCGCCAACCACGAGGACCGCATCGTAAAGTCCGCCCATGATCCACTGCGCCCCGAGCAGAACCGAAAGCGCGCCGGAAGCGCAGGCCGCTTCGGTGTGCATCGTGGGAATCCCGCGAAGTTTCTCGTCGATCTCGGGAATAAACGCCCCGAGCTGAAGCTGCTTGGTGAATTGGCCGGAGTTGAAGTTTCCCACCGCGCCCGCTTGAATTTCGCCCGCATCGATCTTCGCGTCTTCGAGCGCTTTCCTTCCGGCTTCGACGATCAAATGCCGGATGGTTTTGCCCTCCTTTTTTAGGTTGCGCTTAAAGTCAGTGCGGCTGCCGCCAAGAATGTAAACAGGTTCCATAAAGGGTGTTGGTTAGAACCAATAATCTAACGAAATACCGCGCCTGAGCAACGCGTGACCCACAAACATCGGGACACGAATGTCCCTCTCACATTTGTTTAGTCAGCCGCCGAACGCGTTGATTCCGGTAACATCACGGCCGAGGACGAGCAGATGAACATCGGCCGTCCCCTCGTAAGTGTTCACGCTTTCCAGATTCATCATGTGCCGAATGGGTGAATAGCGATCAGTAATGCCGGCCGCGCCTAAAACGTCCCGCGCTTTTCGGGCGCATTCGAGCGCCATCCACGCGTTGTTGCGTTTCGCGAGTGAGATTTGTTCAGGCCGGGCGGTGCCGGCTTCCATCATTCGAGTCAGCCGCAAGGCCAGCAATTGCGCTTTGGTAATTTCCGTCACCATCCAGGCCAGTTTTTCCTGCACCAACTGGAAACTCCCAATTGGTTTGCCGAACTGTTCTCGCGACTTTGCGTAAGCCAGCGCTGTTTCGTAACAGTCGATCGCCGCTCCGATCACCCCCCAGGTGATGCTGGTGCGCGCTTGCGACAAACACGCTAACGGTGCGCGCAGTCCGACTGCCTTGGGCAAACGGTTGCCAATTGGGATGCGACAATTTTCAAACCAGCATTCCGAAGTCCGCGACATGCGAAGACTGAATTTTCCTTCGATGTCCTGCGCGCGAAATCCGGGTGCGTCCTTCTCCACAATAAATCCGCCAACTTCTCCGTCGTCCCCTTTCGCCCAGACAACTTTCACGTCCGCGATCGACGCATTGCCGATCCAACACTTGCTGCCGTTCAAAACGTAATGGTCGCCGTCGCGGTTGGCGTGCGTTTCCATGCCGCCTGGATCCGAGCCGTGTCCATGTTCCGTCAGCGCGAAACAACCGATGGTTTTGCCCGAGACTAAACCCGGCAGCCACCGCTCATGCTGCTCCGGCGTTCCAAAGGCGTGAATTGCGTGAACTGCGAGCGCGCCCTGGACCGATGCCAGCGAACGCAGTCCCGAATCGCCGCGTTCAAGCTCCTGCATCATCAATCCGAAAGCGGTATAACTCAGTCCCGCGCAGCCATGGTCTTTCAAGTAGGGCGCAAAAAATCCCAGCTCGCCCATGCGCGGAATGAGCTTGTCCGGAAATTTGCCGGCACGATGACTCGGGACGATCTCGGGCATCGCTTCCTCCTCCACAAAACGCCGGGCCCGATCACGTGCCGCGCGTTCCTCATCGGTGAGCAATTCTTCAATCCCGTAATAATCGAGCGAGGTCATCAATTAGTTAGAGCAATCGACAGTATCTATTATGTAGACGGATCGCGATCAATTAGTCGATATCGCGAATGCCAGTCGATTGGGTAGCGCACGCGTCCCGCGTGTTGGCGATTGCGTCTCGCAATCGCGGACTTCATTCCGTATGAAGAAAAAGCTCGTTTCTGCGAGGACGCAGAAACCAACACGCGAGACGCGTGCGCTACCCGGAAATTTCGCTACAATCCCGCGAGCATGGCCCGACTTCACGAGTATCAAGGCAAAGCGATCCTTGCCGCGAACGGATTTAAAATTCCACGCGGTCGAGCGGCTTTGAATCCGGATGACGCTGTCTCCGCAGCCAAAGAGCTCGGTGGCGAAGTCGTCATAAAAATTCAGGCGTGGACAACCGGCCGAGCTGGAATCGGCGGCGTCACCTTTTCCAAAAAACCGGACGAAGTCCGCGATCACGCGAAACGAATGCTCGCAATGAAAGTCGGCCAATTCCCGGTCGAAGCCGTCCTGGTTGAAGAGAAAATCGATATCGCCCGCGAATTTTTTCTGTCGCTGGCAATCGATGACGCTGCGCGCGCGCCGGTCATCATCTTCGCGGCCGGCGGCGGGACCGGAATTGAAGAACGCGCGGCTTCCACTTACCGGATTCCCTGCGATGTAAAAAGTGGGCCGAGTGATTCCGTGTTAAACGACGCAATTTCCGGATGCGGGCTGCCGAAAAACCAGGCGAAACAACTGGCCGAATCGGTGCGCAAATTATTTGGAGCGGCG
Organism: Spartobacteria bacterium; assembly: GCA_021324035.1. Classification (GTDB taxonomy): domain Bacteria; phylum Verrucomicrobiota; class Verrucomicrobiia; order Chthoniobacterales; family UBA10450; genus AV40. The sequence goes on from JAJPJU010000181.1 coordinate 6,012, forward strand.
AAAGGTGTCGAAGCGCGCTCGCTCGAGATTAATCCGCTGGTGCTGACAAAAAGCGGCGAGTTCGTCGCAGCCGATTGCCGCGTGACCATCGACGACTACGCAGTCGCCCGACACCCGGAATTGAAAATCGAGATCGCGCGCGAGTTCGATCATCCGCCGACCGCACTGGAGCGCGTCGCCTATGCCGTCGAACAAAACGACCATCGCGGCACATTTTATTTCGCGCAGCTGGCAACGAGTGCGGCAAAAGATTCGAAGGGATTGGCCGGATTTCACGGCGCTGGCGGCGGTGGTTCGATGATGTCGATGGATGCGATCGTGAACGCCGGTTTCACCATCGCCAATTTCACCGACACGAGCGGCAACCCCTCAGCCTCAAAAGTTTATCGCGCCGCCCGGATTATTTTGGCGCAGCCTGACCTCGTTGGTTATTTCGGTTCAGGTTCGGGCGTCGCCAGTCAGGAACAATATTGGTCGGCCTATGGATTGGCCAAAGCGTTTTGGGAGCTCGATCTCGACATTCCGGCGGTAATTCGTCTCGGCGGCAATACTGAGGATCGCGCGGTCGATATTTTGCAGCGGATGTCGAAGCTGTTGCATGCGCCGGTTGAAGGTTATCGAAAAACCGACACGCCTGCGTTCATCGCTGAGCGCTTCTCGAAACTGGTCGCAAATGCCGGCGGCGCGAAATGGAAACCACGACCGCCACGCACACCGGATTTCATTAGAACCAAATCGGCCACAAACTTTAAAGTAAAAGGCGGCCGCATATGGGTCGACACCGCACGTTGGCCGGAAATTCGCAGTTTCGTGGAAGCGCAATCGAGCGGCCTGATTATCGATCGCAACGGCGCCCCCGCTCCAGCCCTGGCGCCTGAAGAATTCGCAACCAAAGATTCCGAGCTGCTCATGTGTTCCACCGAGTGCCGGATGAGCGGCGTGGAAGGTTGCTATCTGCAGCTCGACGTCCCAGGACTCGATGAAATCGTGGGAGGTGCGCGGTAATGGCGATCTTGATCGACGAGACGAAGCGCGTGCTGGTCCAGGGAATCACGGGCCGCGAAGGCCGCGCCCGCACGCGTTTGATGCGCGATTACGGAACAAATGTCGTCGCCGGCGTCACGCCCGGAAAAGGTGGCGAGAATGTTCTCGGCGTTCCAGTTTTCAACACCCCCCAGGACGCAGTCAGCTCATTAGGCCAGATCGACATCTCGGTGTTGTTCGTCCCCGCGACCGGCGTAAAAGAAGCGGCCATCTCGGCGATCGATGCGGGAATCAAACTTACCGTTCTCGTTCCCGATCGCGTTCCAGTTTGGGACGCGATGGAAATCGCGGCTGCCGCCAAGGCGAATGGCGCGATGTTTGTTGGCCCGAACACGCTCGGTGTTTTGAGTCCGGGAAAGGCCGTCGTCGGAATGATCGGCGGTCGCGCCGAAAGCGCGCGGCAGTGGTTTAAGCCCGGAATTCCGAAAGGCGTCGGCGTAATCAGTCGCTCGGGTGGAATGGCTTCGAGCACCGGGTATTATTTAGGACAGGCCGGCGTCCGCATCTCGACAATTGCCCACATCGGTGGCGACGCCGTTCTCGGAGTTCGCATTCCGGATGCAGCACTGATGTTCGAATCGGATCCGCTTACTGAAGCGATCGTCATTTTTGGTGAAATCGGTTCATCGCAAGAAGAAGAGCTCGCCCAGTTAATTCGCGATCGAAAAGTGACGAAACCGGTGATCGCTTACATCGGCGGCAAAGCTGCGCGCGAAGGAACGCGATTCAGTCATGCAGGCGCGATCATCGAAGGCGGACGCGGGACGCACGCTGGAAAAGTGAAGGCTTTGCGCGAAGCCGGTGCGACCGTTGTCGATGCGTTTGGCGAATTGCCTGGTGCAGTGGTCGAAATTTTGAAGAAATTGAATGGTCAAAGCCTGATGAGCGAAGCCGACAAAAACGCGGTTTGGAACACAGCCGTGACGCGGATCGAACCGAATCGCGTTGCCGTTCGGGGCTACGACATCGCTGAGTTGATGGGACGTGTTTCCTTTGGGGCGGCGTCGTACTTAATATTAACCGGCGAACTGCCCTCCGCACCGGTAGGCCGGTTGATGGACGCAATTCTGGTTTCGTCGATCGATCACGGAGCGACACCGCCAGGCGCGCTTGCCGCGCGAACAACGGCTTCGACCGGAGCGTCATTGAGCGCAGCTGTAGCGGCCGGAATCATGTCCATCAATCGTCATCACGGCGGCGCGATCGAAGATTGCGCGCGCCAATTGAAAACGATTGCCGATCGCGCAGCCCGCGAAAAGATTTCTATCGAGGACGCCGCCAACCGGACGCTCGCGGAAATGCGCGAACGCGGAGGACGAATGTCCGGCTTTGGCCATCGCATTCACACCAAGGACCCGCGCACGGCGCGTTTGTTTGAGCTCGCGCGCGAAGCAGGAGTCGATGGCCTGCACATGAAAGCCGCGCGCGCGGTGGAAAAATCATTCGCCGACGCGAAAAAAGCGCTGCCGATCAATGTCGACGGCGCGATCGGCGCGATCCTGGCCGATCTCGGAATGGATCCGGCGGCTTTCAATGGAATTTTCATGATCGCGCGAACGCCGGGATTAATCGCTCACGTGATTGAAGAACAAACCCGCGAGAAACCGATGCGCCGAATCGATCCGGTGAAGCATGGTTATGACGGTCCGGCACCTCGGAGTTTAACCACGAATAAACACGAATAGACACGAAGGGGGCATTTGTTGCTGTTATACGCGCCTGCGAGATTATTTGTGTCCATTCGTGTCCACTTGCCACGCCGTAGCTTGATGCGAAGGCGGGTTCGTGGTTAATCAAAATCCACAAACACTATGGCAACGATGAGCCAGCAAAAAACCTACGGTGTGAAAGAGATTGCAAAGCTCTTTCCCAGCCTGTTGAAGATCAAACAGAAATCATTGCGCGAAAAACTCGCGGCGGTTTGGAGTGAAGCGATCACCACCGGTTGCGGCGGGAAGGGCTGGACCTTTGCCGAACTGCGCGCGGTGAAGTTCACCCTCCTCGCCGGCGACATCGACATGAAGTTCGTCGAGCACCTCAATTCCTGCGCGCGTCAATGCATCGCCATCGCGGACGTTCTAAAGAGCTCATTCCGCTGCAGCATCCCGATTAATCGAGATTACCTCATCGCCGGTTCGCTTTTGGCCGACGTCGGCAAACCGCTCGAGTACGACAAGGACGCGTCAGGGAAAGTCGTCCAGGGAAGATTCGGTCAGCAACTTCGGCATCCGTTCAGCGGCGTTGCCCTCGCGTTCAAGCACGG